>NZ_JBSFET010000003.1:0-204882 GCF_053594575.1 Streptomyces sp. NPDC001880 | reverse complement strand
CGCCAGGCCAGGTGGTCGTAGGTGTAGGCGGCATGGAAGCCGAGCTGCTCGGCGCGCTGCCAGAGCTTCTGGCCCTCGCTCCAGCGGTGGATCGGTTCCCGTCCACGTACGGCGCCGTCTCCGGCCATACGGCCTGCACCTCGCGTACGAAGATGTCCGCGCCGGCCGGGCCGATGCCCGGGGTCCGGCGCAGCCCGGCCCGCAGCACGTCCAGGTCGCCGTCGGCCTCCTCGCGCAGCCGCCGCAGATCGCCCCCGTACTCGTCGAGCAGGAGCAGTGCCCCGTCGCCGAGCTGGGTGGCGGTCCGTTCGTCGTAGCGCCGGTAGCCGCCCTCGCCCAGCGCGTCCACCCGCTGCTGCCAGGTCGCCTCGGCCATCCGGCGTGGTGAGCGCATGCCGTGGTCGAACAGTGCACGCGCCGCCGACACCGCCGCGGAGGCCCGGATGCGGGCGCTCAACAGATCGCTGAGGACGAGGAGTTGGTACAGCGGCTGCGGCGTGTTGCGCAGCCGGATCCCGGCCTCGTCCGCGTACGTGGTTCCGTAGCGGGAGAGCAGGACGGTCACGGTGTCGCGGGCGGTCACGGGGGCCCGCCTCCCTCCTCGGCCGCGACCTGGGCCAGGGTACGGCCGGTGCGGGCCGAACGCGCGAGGTAGGGGTCCGGGGCGTCGGGGCCCTCGTGGGTGGCCTGCCCGTCCTTGGCCTTGATCAGCAGCCACACCTCCTCGCCCGGGGCTTCGCCACCCTTGAAGCGGGTGAGGGCGAACTCGCCGTGCAGCCTGGTCCCGTCGAGCCAGAACGTCGCGTGCCCGTCCTCCAGGGACTGCCCGAACGGCACCGGCGCGCCCCATCGGTCGTGGCTGAGCGGCCGGTAGGTGCCCTGGTCCCAGACGATCACCGTGCCGCCACCGTTCCCGCCCTTCGTGATGACGCCCTCGAAGGTGCGGTACTCCAGCGGGTGGTCCTCGGTCGCGACGGCCAGCCGCCGCTCGCGCGGGTTCTCGGAGGGTCCGCGCGGCACGGCCCACGACTTCAGTACGCCGTCGACCTCCAGCCGGAAGTCGAAGTGCATGTGCCGCGCCTGGTGGATCTGCACGACGAAGCAGGGCGCCGCGGCCTTCCGTGTTCCGTCGCCCGTCCGTGCTCCGTCGTCCGTCCGGTCGCCGTTGCGCGTCCGGTCGTCGTTGTCGCCGGTCGCATTCATCCGGACACCTCCTACGGCAGCCCCCGCCCGGTGCTCCTTCCACTGTGACGCTCCCGGTCGCGAGGCGCACCGGGACTGGTTACGGCAGCTGCCCGGACGCAGGTATCTCGCCATCAAGTATCTTGACGTCGAGAGTATTCTCCGGGCGGTCTTCCCCTTGCTCAAGATCTCTTGATGTCAAGACATGCCTGTGGGCATGTCCGAGGGGGCGCGTGATGCGGCGAGGCGAAAAGGGCAAGGGCACGAAGGGCGGAAAGGGTGACGGGGAGGCGGGGGCCTCGAAGGGCACGCAGGGGCTGCTGGCGCAGCTGCGCAATCCGCCGGGCGGCCGCAACGCGCGGATCATGCTGCTCGCGCTGGCCGTCGACCGGACCGGCTCGGGGCTGTGGGCCGCCTCCTCGGTCCTGTATCTGACCTTCGTGACGCATCTGAGCGCCCAGCAGATCGGCGTCCTGCTGGGCGCGGCCGGGGTCGCGGGCATCGCCGGCTCGCCGCTGGCCGGGCGCCTGGCCGGCCCGGGGCCGGCCCGTCCGCGTACGCACAGCGGACTCCGAGTACCCAGCAGACCCTGGCCCGACGCGGGCCTTCCTGACACACTGTTCGCCTTCACCGGCGCCGGACGTCCTGCGGCCCGGGACAGGGGGATGCGGGGACGGTGGGCTCCGCGGGGGACGGAGGACAGCCGTGGCGCTGATGGCGCGGGACCGGGAGATCGTCGAGCGCTACCTGAAGCCGCCGGAGGAACGGATCCTGGACGACCGCCTCATCCAGGGCATCCAGCTCACCCGGTTCTGGTTCGGGGTCTCGATCGCGATGCTCGTGGAGGTCCCCCAGGCGGTGGCCCGCGACATCCCGCTCGTCGACTGGCTGGCCAACTGGTCCGCGTCCGGAGTGGTCAGACTGCTGGCGGCCCCCTTCCTGCTGCTGGTGACGGTGCCTCTGGTCGTCGCGGCCTTCCTCGCCCTCGTGAGCAGCGCGGACCGGCAGCGGATGACGGGGCGCCTGCGCGGGCCGTCCATCGCGGTCGGGATGTTCCTGGGCCACTGGCTGCTGCTCGCGGCCACCGCGGTCGGCCCGTTCTGGCTCGGCCACCACACGAGCATGCTGGTGGGCGGACTGACCTTCCTGGCCGGGCTCCCACTGCTCCTGCGGGCCGTCGGATTCGTGAGCATGTCGGTGCCGTGCGTCGCCCGCTACATGTTCCGCACCATGGAGATCCATCAGGCGCTGCCCGCGATGCTGACCGTGGTGCTCTCGTGGGAGCTGCTGCTGGTGGGAGAGCTGTTCCCGGTCCACGTCGTGAAGAACGGCTACGGCGCACCCCTCTGGCTGTCGCTGGGCGGCGCGCTGGCCACCACCGCCGTCGCGGCCTGGGAGATCGGCCGGCTGCGGGCCCGCCACGGCATACACCTGCGCACCCTGCCCAGCGCCTGAGCCCGGCCCGGGCCCGCCGGACAGGCCCTACCCCTCCAGGAACACCGGATTGGTGAGCGCCGCCAGTGCCCCCGGCAGCCCCGGCACCGTCGCCGGATGCCGGACCTCGGCCCGCACATAGGCCGCGTAGGCCGGGGTCGTACGCCACTGGACGGTCCCCGTGCCCGACTCCGGAAGCCCGGCCGTGAACAGCGTGCCCTGGTCGGTGACGAAGTGCGCGGTGCAGCCGGGCACCCCGCTCACCTCCAGCCGCACGGTGAGCGGGGTGTCGTCCCCGTCCACCCGCAGCCGCTCACCTATCCCGGCGTGCAGCCCGCGCCCGCCCGAGACACCGAAGGAGAGCGTGACGGCGGACGACTCCGCGATGTACGAGTGCCCGGCCCTGATCCCGGCCACGATCGCCTCGCGCGACAGTTCCTCGGCGAGGACGACGGTCTGCGGCAGCCCCACCACGTCCGGCTCCCGGTGCGCGTCGCTGTTGCCCATCGCCGCGACCCACGGCTTCGACCAACGGGCGGCGACCACCAGGGAGTTGTCCCACTCGGCGAGAGCGATCTCGTCCTCCGGGGAGTACGCCCCGTTCCACACCTCCACCGCGTCCGCCTCGCCGAAGCCGAACTTCCAGTGGCAGCCGACGCAGGTGGCGTGCGGATGGGCGGGCACCACCAGGCCGCCGGCCCGGCGCACGGCCTTCGCGTAGTGCCCGAACCGGTTGTCGCGGGCCCGGTAGCGCCAGTCCACGAACGTGCCCGGGTCGGTGGCCACCGCGAGCACATGCCCGTTGCGGGTGGTGATCTCCTCACCGGTGAGGACGAGCAGATCGTCGCCCCACAGCCCGTCCCACGCCCCGTGCGCGGAGTAGGTGTTGTGCTCGCTGCTGTTGATGAAGTCGAGCCCGGCCGCGCGCGCCGCGACGGCGATCTCGGCGGGGGTGCGCCTGCCGTCCGAGTGCACGGAGTGCAGATGGCAGTCCCCCCGGTACCAGGCCCGCCCGCGCCCCTTCGCCCGCTGAGGCGGATACACCGGCTCCGGCGTGGACCCGGCAGGTCCGAAACGCAGGGTGACCGTCACCTCGTACGGCAGCCCTTCGGGGGCGACGGTGTAGGGGCCGAGCGCGATGTGCCACGTACCGGCGCGCACCGGACCCGCGATGTAGCCGGGGGTCGCCTCGTCCGCCCGGATGAAGAAGCTGCCGCGCGCCCCGCCGGACCACCCCCGGAATCCGCGCCCGCCCAGTGCGGTGCCGCGCTCGTCGAAGATGCCGATGTCTAGGGCGTTGCCCTGCGTCCCGGCCGGCACGGGAGTCTTCTCGTACGTGTACGAGACGGCGATCTCCCGTACTCCGCGCGGTACTTCGACCGGCAGGTACACGAAGTCGGGCGACCCGGTCGGCAGGGTGCCGCGCACGGTCCTGGTCCGGTCCGTCCCGTCGTTGCCCCGGTCCGGGGCTGTGGCGTCGGCGAAGCTCACAGTGCCCAACGTTAGAGCGGTGGCGGCCGTGGCGACGAGAAGGCCGCGCCTGGCCATCGGGTGACCGTGAGCGGAATGCGATGCGGACATGCGAAGGGCTCCCCCGGGTGTCGTGAGCGGCACGGCACGGCGCGTGCGTCGAGGAACGACGCGCACCCGTAACCCTGGCGGCCGGCGGTGAACTCCGGAAGAACACCGGGACACCTGAACCGGCCGACCCCTCAACTCCCCACCCCACCCGTCCCCCTGACCTCCCGCATGCTCGGCTTTCCGCACCGCACGGCATACGTTGGGTTCTCGTCCCTCACCGGATCACGACGGAGGTGTCCCCCATGCGGATCGCCACAACGATCTTCCTCACCGATGAGACGATCACGCCGCTGCGGCTCGCCCGCGAGCTCGAACAGCGCGGCTTCGGCGGGCTCTACCTGCCCGAGCACACCCATATCCCGGTGAGCAGGGACACCCCCTCCCCGATGGGCGGCGAGCTCCCGCCCGAGTACGGCCGCACCCTCGACCCCTTCGTCGCCCTGGCCCAGGCCGCCGCCGTCACCGAACGCCTCGCGCTGGGCACCGGTATCACGCTCGTCGCCCAGCACGACCCGATCGACCTGGCCAAGCAGGTCGCCACCCTCGATCACCTCTCCGGCGGCCGGTTCACCCTGGGCGTCGGCTACGGCTGGAACGTCGAGGAGGCCGCGGACCACGGCGTGGACTGGCCGGCCCGCCGTGACCTCGTCCGCGACCGGATGGCCGTGATGCGCGCCCTGTGGGCGGACGAACCCACTGCGTACAAGGGCGAGTTCGGCTCTGTCCGGGCCAGCCACGCGTACCCGAAACCGGCCCAGGAGCCCCGCGGCCCGGTGAACGGCCCCCGCACCCTGATCGGTGGCGCGGCGGGCCCCAAGCTGTTCTCCCACATCGCGCAGTACGCCGACGGCTGGCTCCCCATCGGCGGCCGGGGCCTGACCGAATCCGTACCGAAGCTCCGCGAGGCCTGGGACGCGGCGGGCCGCGACCCGAAGCACCTCCAGGTCGTCCCGTACGCGGTGCTCCCGAGCGCGGGCAAGCTGGCGCACTACGCGGACCTGGGCATCGAGGAGGTCGTGCTGCAACTGCCTCCGGCGGGCGAGCCGGAGGTGCTGCGGGCGCTCGACGCGTACGCGGAGTTCCTCTGACCGACGAACAGGCGTCGGCGCTTCTGTCCGCCCTCAAGTTGTTCGCCGCCGTCAGGGCATATGCCCTTCGTGTATTTCTTCGTTCTCCTGTGAGCGATATGCGGAGGGGCCAGCTTCCTGCATGCGTAACTTCCTGTGGATCTGCTGTGTGTCAACGCCCGCTGTTTTCCCATACTTTCGAGGCTGATCTTCATCGGATCACCATGAGTGTGGAGACAGCTGGGGGGCTGCTGTGGTGCGGACGAGTGACGTTCAGGGCCGAGGGGTCCTCATTCACCGGGTGGGACCGAAGTGGTGAACAATCCCGGGCTCGGTCGACGAAGGGTGAATCGCCGCACGGTGTCGGTCCTGCTGGCGGCTTTGCTGGCGGCAGGCATGTCCGCGCTGCCGGGAGGGCAGGATCAAGCCTCTGCCGCTGTACCCGACGCTCTCGTCGAATCGGCCGCAGCGACAGGCGAGGCTCTCACCGAGCAGGCGGCCAGGGCGGCAGCCGAAGTCTCAGGTGAACCGGTGGAGGTGACAGGGCTCCGCCAGGAACGCCGCGAGGTGTTCGCCAATCCGGGCGGAACCTTCACCGCACACGAGTACACCCAGCCGGTGCGCACCTTGCGCAGTGGCGCATGGGTTGCCCTGGACGACACCTTGGAGCGGCGCGAGGACGGCTCCTGGTCGCCCAAGGCGGTGACTGTCGATGTGCGTTTCTCAAGCGGAGGCAGCGGCCCGTTCGCGCGCATGGGGAAGGCCGGTCGCGAGTACGCGCTGACCTGGCCGGGCGCCCCGCTGCCGGAGCCGAAGGTCGATGGGAACACCGCGCGCTACGAAGAAGTGCTTCCCGGCGTCGATCTGATGGTCCGTGCCGAGGCAGAGGGCTTCGCACACTATCTCGTCGTCAAGACCGCTCAGGCGGCTGCGGATCCGCGACTGGACAACATCGAGCTCGGGCTCTCGACCAAGGGCCTGAAGGTCGAACAGACCGAGAGCGGAGGGATACGGGCGGTCGACGAGGCCGTTGGCGGAACGGTGTTCGAGGCCGCGAAGGCCGTCATGTGGGACTCGACACCGAGCGGTGCGAGTCCCTCCGCAGCTGTCCTGCCGTCCACGCGGCAGACACCTCTCGATGTGGCTGAGCGAGGCCGCAAGGCCGCGGTCGGCATGACGATCAGGGACGACCAGATCACGCTGACCCCGGACCTGGGCCTGCTGCGCGGCACGGACACCGTGTATCCGGTGGTCGTCGACCCGATCCCGCGGACGACGAACCGCACGGCTTGGTCAGGGGTCATGTCCGGAATGCCGACGGAGCAGGACTGGGCATACTCGGGCAGCGCGGGGATGGGCAAGTGCCCCATGGATTACAGCCCCGCGAGCTGTGCGGGTGTCGGTGTGCGCCGGCTGCTCTTCACGTTCCCCATGAGCGCTTACAACGGGAAGCAGATCCTGAGCGCTCAGTTCTCCGCACGCCTGGAGCATGTGTACTGGGCCGACGCGCGGGCCGAACCCGTGGACCTCTACCGCATCGGGGGCAAGGACCGGACCATCACTTCAGGAAGCAATTGGTCCAACACCAAGGACGACTGGGCTTCTTATCTCCTCACGCTCGACAAGAAGATCTCGCCCACCGCCTGCTCCAGCGGAGCCAACCTGAACTTCAGCGGCGGGAAGCTCCTGACCGAGGTCCAGGCGGCGGCGAAGGGATCCTGGAAGAGCATGTCGCTGGGGCTGAGGGCCAAGGACGAGTCGAGTTATGGGGGTTGGAAGAGGGTCTGCGGCAACAGCTATCTGAAGATCGAGTACAACACGCCGCCCAGTCAGGTCGACTACAAGCTGATGTCGTCCAACCCCGGGGGGAAGTGTGCTTGGGGTACCGGGCGCCGCTACACGAACGTACTCCCGACGCTGCTCGCCGAGGCCCGGGACCCGGACCACACCGCTACGCAGACCGACCAGGTGAAGATGCAGTTCGAGGTGCGCTGGAAGGTAGGCACAGAGGAAAAATTCTTCACCTACGACACCGGTTACAAGTCCCCCAACAAGGGGACGCTGTTCAGCTACCAGGTGAAGCAGCAGTCGGCCGGGCAGCCTCAGATTCCGCAGGGCCAGGTCATCTACTGGGCTGCCAGGGCCTACGACGGCGATGCATGGGGGCCCTGGAGTTCTTCCGGTGATCCGGCTCAGCGCTGCGAATTCATCTGGGACAGCACCGTACCGGCACCTCCCGTGGTCACCTCCGCCGACTATCCGTCGGATGAGCAGTGGCATCGTGGGGTGGGCCTGCCGGGCAAGTTCACGTTCAAGGCCGCGGACAAGGACGTGAAGGAGTATCGCTACGCCTTCGACGACGACGCCGTGAAGACGGTCGCCACTACGTCGGGTGCCGCAGTCACACTGGAATGGACGCCTACCTGGGCAGGCCAGCACTCGGTGACGGTCGAGGCATTCGACGGTGCCAACAACTCCAATCTGGTTCCGGCTTCGTACGTGTTCCTCGTGACGGACGGCAAACAGCCGACAGGACAATGGAATCTGGCCGACGAAGCCGGCAGCGCCCAGGCGCACGATGAAACCGGACGCCACCCGGCTGAGCCCGGAACCGGAGTCGGGTTCGGGGTACCAGGGCCCGGCGGCGCGGTGGACAGCGCGGCGCGCTTCGACGGCTCTGCCAATGCCTACCTCGACACCGGGGCCACCGTCGTCGACACCGAAAAGAGCTTCACCGCGAGCGCCTGGGTCAGGCCCGACGTGCTGGACCACAGCATGACAGTGCTCAGCCAGGACGGCGTCAGTGCTCCAGGTTTCTCTCTCGGCTACGACGCGGCTGATGCGAACTGGGTGTTCTCCACGCCGGACGCAGATGTCGCCGTCCCGAGCCCCTGGCGTGCCGTAGCCCAAGGCTCAGAGGTGATGAAGGGCGAGTGGGCACTGCTCACGGGTGTCTTCGATGCCCAAGCATCCAGTGGCCCCGAGCTGCGGATCTATGTCAACAAGCAACTGGTGGGATCAGCGCACCGGGACACCTCGTGGTCTTCCCGGGGCAGCCTCCAGATCGGTCGTGCACTGTCCGGGAGCGGGTACCGGGATCACTTCCAGGGCGACCTCGCGGAAGTCAGGGTCTTCGACCGTGCGCTGCCCGTCGAGGAGATCGCCCAGCTGACGAAGGTCAAGCCGCAACGCAAGGCGTACTGGCCGCTCGAATCCGCTGTGGGCAGCGATTCGGCGAACGTGCAGACGGATGGCCAACCGCTCGCGCTTCACGGCAACGCAGCCATCTACACCCCCGCGTCCGTGGACGACGAACCGGCCCTTGTCGACAACGGGAGCCTGATGCTCGACGGCTCCGGAGACTGGGCGTCGACGGGCAGCCCCGTGGTGACGGCGGAGGACAGTTACACCGTGGCGGCGCGGGTCAGGCCCACCACCATTGACGCACAGAAGAGCCAGACCGTTCTGTCCCTCCCGGGGCAGAACGCCGACCGGCTGGCTGTGCGGTACCAGGCCACCTCGGGGCAATGGGAACTGGCCGTCACCGATGCCGACAGCAACACCGCCAAGGTCACGACCGTCACCGATGAAGAGGTCCTGCCCAGTACCGACGCCGGAGGTCAGCATCTGGCCGTGGTCTTCGACGCCTCCACGCATGAGGTGCGCCTCTTCGTCGACGGGCAGCTGACATCGACGGCCAGAGGTTTCGACTACACGACGTGGCCCACGAGCGGCGGGCTTCAGGTCGGCCGGTCGGCGCAGGCGGGCGGCAGCGACTACTTCGCGGGAGTGATCGATGAAGTCCGCGTCTATGCCGGAGCGGTTGACCCCGTCTCGATCAGCCGTATGAGTGTCCCGAGCGGAGACCCGGACATGTAGTGCCGGTGGTTGCGGTGGTCGAGGCAGCGGCTGCTGCTCCGACCACCGCAACCACGCCCCAACCGACCTCTGAACGAATCAAGTCTGCCCTTGCGGAGCTGTGTGATGTCTATGCGTGGTCGTCTTCTCGCCCCCCGTATGCCACGGCGTGCCGCAGGCGCGCTCATGTTCGGTCTGGCCCTCGTGCTGACTGCGGGCAGTGCTCAGGCCTTGCCTCCCAAGCTGGAGGCCGTCGGTCTTCCGTCCCTCCCCGATGACCCCGATCCAGCCACGACCAAGGACGCCGGAAAGGCTTCGCGGCCCGCCGACCCGGCGAAGAGGGCGGCTGCCACCGACTTAGACCCGGTCGTCTGGCCGACGGCCGGCAGTGCGGAGGCCACCGTCTCCGCATCGGCATCGCTCATCGCCGGCCGCGCGGTGGGTAAATCCGCTGCCCTCACGACGAGACCCGGTGGGATTCCGGTCACCGTGTCCCCGGCCAGGGGTTCGGCCCCGGCTGCCGCAGGAGCGACACCGTCGAAGGTCAGGATCTCCTCGCTCGGGCATGGCGCAGCGCAGAAGTGGGGAAGCGCCGCACTTCTCACCGTGCAGCGCGCGGACGGTGTGGCCAAGTCGGGGCTCGTCGAACTCTCCCTGAGCTACGCGGCGTTCGCCGACGGAGCGGGTGGTGCCTATGGATCGCGACTGCGACTGGTGGAGCTTCCCGCCTGTGCGGCGGTCGCGTCTCCGGCCGACCCGTCCTGCAGGGCTGTGCCCAAACCCATCAGATTCGAGAACAACTCGGCACGCAAGACCCTGACGGCCCGCGTGTCCGCCTCCTCGTCCGAGGCGGGTAACGGCGGTGCGGTCTACGCGGTCGCCGCAGGCGATTCGTCTGCCAAGGGCGATTACAAGGCGACCAGTCTCGCGCCTTCCGCGAGCTGGTCGGTCGCGGCATCCTCGGGAGGCTTCTCCTGGGACTACCCGATTCGCGCGATTCCCACCCCGGGAGGTTTCACTCCCACGGTGGGATTCGGCTACTCCTCCCAGTCGGCGGACGGCCGTACAGCCGCCACCAACAACCAGGGCTCATGGATCGGCGAAGGGTTCAGCTACGAGCCCGGCTACATCGAGCGCTCGTACAAGCCGTGCTCCGAGGACGGACAGAAGACATCGGCGGAGCAGTGCTGGGCCTTCGACAACGCCACGATCATGCTCAACGGCATGTCCGGCGAACTGATCCAGGACGACAAGACGAAGGAATGGCACCTCTCCTCGGACAATGGCGCGCGGATCGAGAAGTTCGACGCCACCACCGCCGCGTATCCCGTGGACAACGGTGACAACGACGGGGAGCACTGGAAGCTCACCACCACGGACGGCACGGAGTACTACTTCGGACGGAACAAACTGCCGGGCTGGACCACGGGCAAGGAAGAGACCTCCTCCACGTGGACCATGCCGGTGTTCGGCAACGACCCGAAGGACCCCTGTTACGACGCCACGTTCGCCATGGCGCATTGCAAGCAGGCATGGCGGTGGAACCTCGACTACGTCAAGGACCTCCACGGCAACGTCATGTCGTACTACTACGGGGCTGAGAAGAACCGCTATGCCCTGAATGCCAAGACCGATGTCAACGGCACCGAGTACGACCGCGGCGGGTACCTCAAGCGCATCGACTACGGCCAGCGGGACGGCTCGGTCTACTCGTCGAAGGCCCCGGCCCGCATCGCCTTCGACGTAAAGGAACGCTGCATACCGGACGCGGACTTCGACTGTGCCGAGTCGAAGTTCACCGCCGCCAACGCATCGCACTGGCCCGACACCCCCGTCGACCAGTACTGCAAGGCCGACACCAAGTGCGCCGTCACACAGTCCAGCCAGACGTTCTTCACGACGAAGCGCCTCGTCGCGGTCAGGACCCAGATGAGCACCGGCCCGGGGGTGTCCGACTACAAGGACGTGGACGCCTGGACCCTCACCCACTTCTTCACCGACAACGGGGACCAGACCAAGACGCTCTGGCTGTCCAAGATCGACCACGAGGGACGGGCCGACCACCTGGGGCAGGGCGGCGCTCCCGCCAAGCTGCCGTCCGTCGTTCTCCAGGGAGTCCACCTGAAGAACCGGGTCGACAGCACTACGGACAACACGGACGCCATTCACCGGTACCGCCTCGCCACTGTGCTCAGCGAGACGGGCGCGCAGCTGGACATCAAATACGCCGAACCCGACTGCACACCGAGCTCCTTGCCGGCTCCGGGTGCGTCCGTCAAGCGCTGCTTCCCGGTCGTGTGGGCCCCGCCGGGGAGCATCGAGCCGCGTACGGACTGGTTCCACAAGTACGTGGTCGAGGAGGTTCTGGAGAGCGATCGCACCGGTGGCGGCGAAGACCGGACGACCCGGTACTCCTACAAGGGAGACGCGGGCTGGCGTCATGCGGAACCGGACGGCATGACCGACGCCAAGTTCCTGACCTGGGGCCAGTGGCAGGGATACGGCAAGGTGGCCGTCACCAGCGGCAACCCCCAGGAGATGAAGTCGCGGATCGACTACACCTATCTTCAGGGCCTGGACGGCGATCGGACCCCCGGCGGAAGTCCGAGGACCGAGAAGATCAAGGACTCGACCGGCGTCGAGTACACCGGCCACAAGGAGTTCACCGGTTTCGAGATCGAGACAGCGACCTACGACAAGGGCAAGGTCGTATCCAAGGTCATCAACGAACCGTGGAAGTTCGACACGGCCACCCAGACCCGGGCATGGCTGACCAGCCATGCGACGGCCGTCAAGACGAAGAGCACCAGGGGCTACACGGCCATGCCCGGCGACACCTGGCGCACCACCAAATCCGTGTCGGAGTACGACACGGGAACCCCGAACGTCCGGCTGGACCGGACTGAGGACTTCGGCGATCTCGCCACCGACGAGGACGACACCTGCACCCGGCTCTGGTACGCGGACAACGAAGCGCTGAATCTCTACGAACTGCCCTCGCGCAGTGAGGCCGTCACCGTCGACTGTTCCGCGACCCCGGACCGCAGGACCGACGTGCTGGCGGACGAACGCACGCTCTACGACAACCAGGCGTTCGGTGCGGCGCCCGTCCGCGGTCTTCCCACCTCGACACAGCGCCTCACCTCGCACAACGGCACCACCGGCACCTACCAGGTGACCGGCACCACGGAGTACGACCAGTTCGGGCGCCCCACCGCTCAGCAGGACGCCAAGAAGTGGGGGGCGACGACCGAGTACACCGACGTGAACGGCCTGATCTCGCAGACCACGGTCACCAATGTGGAGAACCAGGTCACCACCACGGACTACGCACCGGCGTGGGGAGCGTCTACCGGTCAGACCGACCCCAACGGCAAGCGCACGGACCTCGCCTACGACGCGCTGGGCCGGCTCACCTCCGTGTGGCTGGCGGACAGGCCGAAGACGAAGACGCCGAGCATCAAGTACTCGTACCTCGTCCGCCAGGACGACGCCGTCGTGGTCAAGACGGAGAAGATCGACAACAACGGTGGCTACGGAGCCGAGTACCAGTTCTACGACAGCCTGCTGAGACCCCGGCAGTTGCAGACCGAGGGCCAGGACGGCACTCGCATGATCGGTGATGTCTTCTACGACGGGTCCGGGAACGTCAGGAAGACCAACGCCACGTACAACGCGGCCGGTGCACCGGCGGACAAGCTGCAGACCGTTGCCGACGGCGAGGCCGGTGGCCAGACGCTCTACGAGTACGACGGCCTGGGCCGCGCGACTGCCCAGATATTCCAGGTCGCCGGTGTCGAGCAGTGGCGCACCACCACGGTGTACGAGGGGGACCGGACTCACGTCGACCCGCCGACCGGCCAGTCCCCGACCACAACGATCACCGATACCGCCGGCCGGGTCGTCGAGCTGCGCAAGTACCACGGGCCCTCGCCGGTTCCCTCCGGGCCGGGCGATCAGTACGACTCGACGACTTACTCCTACACCAAGGGCGGCCTCCTGAAGACCGTCACCGACGCGAAGGAGAACACCTGGCGCTACGAGTACAACCAGCTCGGGCTGCGCACGAAGAGCGTCGACCCGGACTCGGGCACCACGGAATTCACGTATGACGAGCTCGATCGCCCGGTGACGACCACGGTCAATTCCGTCAACAAGACATCCATGGTCTACGACAAGCTGGGCCGCCCTGTCACCACGTGGTCCGGAGAGCCGGAGACCGGCACCAAGCTCACCGAGACCAAGTACGACAAGCCCGGCTGGGTGGGGTACGCCTGGGCTTCGTACCGCTACGTCAACGGCACCGAGTCCTACGCGTCGGTCACCCAGGACATGGACTCGATGTACCGTCCGAAGAAGACGGCCTACACCGTCCCGGCGTCCGAAGGCGCGCTTGCCGGCACGTACACCTTCACCACCACGTACAACCCCGATGGCACCGTCAAGGGCCAGGGAATGCCGGCGGCGGGCGCACTCACGGGCGAGGCCATCGCCTACACGTACGACGAGTTGCAGCGCCCGGTTTCGATGACGGGCAAGACGTCCTACGTCACCAGGACCCAGTACGGGCCGACCAGCCTGCTCAAGGCACTTCACCTGTCCACCGGCCAGGGCAAGGCCATTCAGCATTCCTTCGAGTACGAGCGCGGCACGGACCGCATGACCAACTCAACGCTGAGGGTCGTCGATTCGGCAGGCGCGGCGCAGTCGTCCAACTACAGCTACGACGAAGCCGGGAACGTCCTGGCCATCACGGACACGGCCGGTCCCCTGCCCGATGTCCAGTGCTTCGCCTACGACGGCGGCCAGCGCCTCACGGATGCCTGGACCCCCGCGGCCACGGCGGACGAGGCGGCAGGTTCCGGCACGAAGGGCAGCGACCTCACCAACGGCACACCGACGGCGTGCGAGGCCGCCCCGGGAGCGAAGAGTCTCGGGGGCCCGGCCCCGTACCGGAAGTCCTACGAGACGGACTCCATCGGCAACCGCACGAAGGACGTCACCTACGACGTGGGCGGTGACGCGTCGAAGAACGTCACGCGCCACTTCACCTACGGCGAGAACGGCGCCGGCCCGCACGCGGTGACCACGGTCGTGGAGAACACCCCGACCGGCGACAAGAAGTCCACGTACGGCTATGACGACGCCGGAAACACCACCATGCGCACCATCGGCGGTGACACGCAGAGGCTCGACTGGGATGCGAGCGGCGACCTCACCAGGACGACGGAGGCCAACGGGGACGAGACCAGCTACGTCTACGGTGCCGACGGCTCCCGGGTCCTCAGGCGAGATGAGAAGGCGACCACGGTCTACCTCCCCGGCATGGAACTGCGCCTGCCGAAGGGCGCTACCGCGGTGGAGGCCACGCGCTACTACAGCTATGCCGGTCAGACCATCGCGGTCCGGCAGAACGACAACAAGCTGACGTTCCTCTCCGCGGACCATCACGGAAGCGCCGAACTGGCCATCGACTCGACGACGCAGGCTGTGACCCAGCGACGTTTCGATCCCTATGGGGTGGCCCGTTCCGAGCCCACCGGCGAGTGGCCCGGAGAGAAGGGCTTTGTCGGCGGCACGGTCGACGAGCAGACCGGGCTGACGCATCTGGGAGCGCGAGAGTACGACCCGGGGCTGGGCAAGTTCATCTCGGTCGATCCCGTCATCGACTACACCGATCCACAACAGATGAACGCGTACGCCTACGCGAACAACAGCCCCGTCACTCTGTCCGATCCGAGTGGACTCCTGCCTTGTGCACCCGGGGTGCCTGAGCGGGGCAACAGCTGCGGAGGTGGTTGCACCCTCTTCTGTTCCGGCGAAGTGGGGGATACACAAGCACATCTGGAAAAGGCGACGGGCGACAGGAATGCCGCCAGGGCCCAGCAAGGACAGGCAAAACAGCGCATCAAGCAGACCGCCAAGGCGCTCGTCAAAATCGTCCGGGACCTCATAGGGGTCGACGCCGCGCTGGACTGCTTCTCCAGCGGGGATCTCGGCGCCTGCGGCGAAACGCTGCTGAACGTCGCGGGCAGCTTCGCCGGTGGCCTGGCCGGCAAGATCCTGGCCAAGTACGGGCTTCCCTGGAAATGGGCCAAGGGCGTCAAGCTGGCCAAGCGGGTGGTCGGCCTGGTCGGCGACCTCATCAGCGGCGTCAAGGACCTGATGAAGTCGTCCAGGGCGCTGAGCAAGGCCGAGGACGCGCTGGCCGTGGCACGCGCCAAGGCCAAAGCCGCACTGAGCAAGCTGAAGAGGAGCGAACCGACCGGTTGCCACAGCTTCCTGCCAGGTACGAGAGTGCTCCTGGCCGACGGCTCGACCAAGCCGATCGAAAAGGTGAAGCTCGGCGACAAGGTGGTCGTCACAGACCCGGCGACGGGCAGGACAAGCATCCGAGAGGCCGTCGGCACCATCGTCACCGAGGACGACAAGACCTTTGTCGACCTGACGATCGTCCCGAAGAAGGGCGCCCCGGCAACGCTCGTGGCGACCACGACTCACCCGTTCTGGGTCGTGTCCGAGAACGCCTGGCTCGATGCGGGTGACCTGCGGCCGGGAATGGAACTCCGGACGGCCGCGGGCGACATCGCCACGGTCGAGGCCACCCGCCACTTCGACCAGCGACAGCGCACGCACGACCTCACTATCAGTGACGTCCACGCGTACTTTGTGCTGGCGGGGGTCACGCCGGTCCTCGTGCACAATTGCGATGACCCAATTGAGGCGATTGAGTCCGTTGCAGATGGCCTTTCTGGGAAGAAAATTACTACCGGCCAGGTAATTGATGATGCAGGCGCGAAAGTCGGTCCGACGGTATCCAGCGGAGAAGGAGGATCCTGGTCGAATATCGCATCGTTCCTTAAGTCGTCCGGATTGCGCCATCCGCCCACCGGGGAATCCTTTCCAGCCGCATCTCACGTCGAATCAAAGATCGCCTGGGCTATGCGAAATAGAGGCATCCAGAGAGCGGCCGTTGTAATCAACAGAGAAGCGGGAGTTTGTGCTGGACCATATTCGTGCTCCGCGGCTGTGCCAGCGATCCTTCCAGCGGGATCAAGTCTGACCGTCTGGTATCGAGGGGCCTCAGGAAGCATCGAAGGAGTTTCGATACTAGGCAGGGGTTGAGCGTCCGCTTGAATGGCCAAACTACCGACCACCCCGCACGTGTGTAAAGGTCTTGCCCACCCGGTCTACCCGTCGCCGGGTCCGCCAGTAATAACGCCACGATAGTGGCGAATATTGAGGCATTCCGGGCCCCCTTTCCCGGGAAAGGGGGCCCGGAATCATCGGTCGGCAAGGGTTTGCGCCCGGAAGGGCGACATCGGCGCTGCGGCGACGGTCTCGAACCGCAGACCTGCATTCGAGGTGATATTGTGTCATGAGTCGCCGGAGGGTCATTAACACCCTCCGGCTATGCGCCCCTTGCATGCAGGCGCACGGCCTCAAGGAGTCAGAATTGATTCTGAATATATTCACCAATGGTCAAACGTACTATTCTGCGGAATGGTCGGTTGCTCGGCGAATCATCGACGAGGTCTTTGGAAATCTTCGAGAGGTTGGCGATTCTGTCGCGAGCTCGGCGGGTGAGGGGGTGGCTGTCGAGTTCACGCTGTCCAAAGGTCGGGTGAACGGAATCGAGGCATTGCAGAATTTTGATAGCTATCTACACGTCGCCATCAATTATCGGACCGGATACGGCGCCCTGAAGTGGTTGCTTCCTCCGGGTTCTGCCGTTTTGAGTGACGTCGCCATCGCCGAGCGTGTCTGGATTTCCGATAATCCCACACCGCCCGACATGGATCCATATGTCATTTCGGATCCAGGTCTGCCGCACTACCACCACCTGCGTAGCGCATTGCCCATTCCTGCAGTTCGAGCTGCCGCGGAGGAGTTCTGTCGAACCGGCACCGGAATGAGGCCTTCGTGTATCGAATGGACGCCTGGCGATCTCAGTGGTAGGCGTCTTGGCGTTCCTGATTCAAGGATTTCTGCTGCCTACTGCGACGACCCGTGGTGTGATATTTCAGAACCTGGCCACCCATGCCACTGAGAGAGTGTGGATTCAGGGTCAATCCACGTGCCGCAGTGAGTCTTCGTTTTCACGATCAGTCCGCCGCAAGGATGCACAGATAGTGGCCTAAGTCTTAAAACTGATGCCCCGCCAGGGCTTCCTTGAGTCCCTTTCGTAGGCTGGTTCGGAGCGCGAGCTCGAAGAGGGCCTGCAGCCGGGTCACCGCGAACACGGTCCGGGTCTTGCCCCGGCCCGCCAGCCACTTCCGCCGCACCACCTGATCCCCGGCCTCCAGGTCGAAGATCTCCGCCACATACAGCGGCGGCGTGATCGGTTCGGCGGCAGTCACCCGGCTCGTCTCATCCTCGGCCAGGAATGACTTCACCCGCTGGACCCGGGTCAGGCGGTCCCTAGCCGACAGCAATTTGACGGCAACGCTGACGGCAACGTCAGTGGACGACTACTGCGGCGGGTGGGGCGACAGGGTCGTCGTCGGCCTGGCCGAGGACATCGTTGAGCGTGTCGATGGCTTGGCGTTGGAGGCGGAGTCGTACGTGGGCGTAGACGCCGATGTGAGCGTGCCCCAATAGTTCCTTGATCACGACGAGGCCACTGTCCTGCCGGGATGCCCCTGCGGTCTCGCGTTCCGTGCCCTGCCGTTCCTTGTGCTGCTTGAGGGAGTAGATGCATTCGGTCGGGGGCGCGATGCGGAGTTCGGACGCCGGGGTCTTGGTGGGCAGATGCATGAGCCGCCGGTGCGGGTGCGCTGGAGGGAGTGTCGGACCTGGGCATCGAGGAGGTCGTGCTGCAACTGCCTCCGGCGGGCGAGCCGGAGGTGCTGCGGGCGCTCGACGGCTATGCGCAGTACCTCTGAACGGCCGTTCCGGCGGGAACGGCCGCGACCGCAGCTGGTTGTGCGTGCAACCATTTGCCCGTGTTCGGCATCTTCCTCAGTTGGGATCGAGCGTTCGTGAGTACGGGAGTGGATCAGGATGAACAGGCCGTTGCGGCACATAGCCATATTCTGCGGGCTGCTGGTGATGGCACTGCTGCTGCGGGCGAACTGGCTCCAGTACTTCAAGAGCGAATCCCTGGCCACCCATGAGAAGAACCGCCGGGTGAAGATCACCCAGTTCGCCACCCCGCGCGGCGACATCGTCGTGGGCAGCGAGGCGATCACCGGTTCCAAGGCCGTCGAGGGGACGGACTTCAAGTACAAGCGGACCTTCAAGCAGGGCCCGATGTACGCCCCCGTCACCGGATACGCCTCCCAGGCGCAGGGCATGTCCCTCCTGGAGAAGACGTACGACAGCATCCTCAGCGGCCAGGACGACCGCTTCGCGTTCCGGCACGCCAAGGACATCATCACCGGCGAGCAGCGGCGTGGCGGTGATGTGATCACCACGATCGACCCGAAGGCGCAGAAGGCCGGTTACAAGGGACTGACCGACCTCGATGCGCGGGGCGCGGTCGTCGCGCTGGAACCGAGCACGGGGAAGGTCCTGGCCCTGGTCTCCACCCCCTCGTACGACCCGTCCGTCTTCGCCGGGAACTCGTTCAAGGAGGGGGACAAGTTCCAGGCGCTCGTCGACGACAAGAGCAAGCCGCTGGCCAACCGGCCGCTGCGGGAGACCTACCCGCCCGGCTCGACGTTCAAGATCCTCACGGCGGCCGCGGCCCTGGAGAACGGCGTGGTCACCGATGTCGACGCGCCGTCCGAAGCGGTCTCCCCGTACCCCCTGCCGCTCTCCACGAACAAGATCGGCAGCGAGGCCGGCGACGCGGTGTGCAGCAAGGCGTCCATGAAGACCGCGATGCAGTACTCCTGCAACAACGTCTTCCTCGACGCGGCGTCCAAGGTCGGCGCCGAGAAGATGCGGGAGACCGCCGAGAAGTTCGGCTTCAACGCCGATGTCTACTCCGAAGAGTTCGGCGACATGCTCGCCACCAAGAGTCTCTACCCGAGCGAACTGGACAAGCCCGGCACCGCGCTGACGGGCATGGGGCAGGGCAGCCTCACCAGCACACCGATGCAGATGGCGATGGTGACGGCCGCCCTGGCCAACGACGGCAAGCTGATGCAGCCGTACATCGTCGACGAGCTGCGCGGCCCCGACCTGTCGGTCCTGGAGAAGAACGAGCCGAAGCTCAAGAGCCAGGCCGTGTCCGAGGAGACGGCGAAGAAGGTCCAGGAAATGATGGAGTTCACGGCCAAGGAGGGCAGCGCCCAGCGCGCCCTGATCGACGGCGTCACGGTCGGCGGCAAGACCGGCACGGCGCAGCGCGGCATCAATGTGAACGACAAGGTGCCGTACGGCTGGTTCGTCTCGTACGGCAAGTCCGGCGACAAGTCGGTGGCGGTCGCGGTGTTCATCGACCCGACGGCCATGGACATCTCCCGGTCGGACATCTCCGGTGGCCGGCTGGGCGCGCCGATCGCCAAGAGCGTGATGAAGGCGGTCCTGGGCAAGTAGCCCGTAACCGGAACCGAAATTCCTCGGACGGCCCCGGACGCCTGTGCGATGATCGCGTGCGCTCATCTTTACGAGTCGCGCACATCTCGCTTGTGTCCCGGGCCGTCCCGCGTTCGCGCGTCGTTCGTGAAGCCCCCGGCAGAAGCGCACACTTCACCGGTCCGGGGGGAACGGAATGTCCAGCTATCCACACACGGCGGCGAGATCCGGGAGAGCCAAGAGATCCGGGAGACCGGCGAGATCGGCGGCCTACGCCGCTCTGTTGCTCGCGCTCTCGGTCCTGCTCTCGCTGCTGATTCCGGCGAGCGCCGCGCAGGCGTACGCCTCCACGGCGGCGGCCGGCAGCACCACCGATGCCACGGCCGAGGAGGACTGCGCCACCCTGCCGCTCTCCCGCTTCGGCGAGGCCGCCCCGGCGGAGGGCAAGCCGACGATCCCGGGCGATGGCACGGCCTGCTTCACGTTCACGGCCGGGGCCGCCGGGCTGCACAAGGTCGTACTCGTCGGCGGCGCCAACGCCAGCACGTACGCCCATGTCTACGACGGCGAGACGGAGATCGACTGCTACGACCCCGAGTGGGGCGCCGGCTGGTGCCTGCTGCCCCGCTCGGGCGACTTCACGCTCAAGCTCTTCAACAACTGGTCCGAGCCGAGCAGCCCCACCGTCGCCGTCGTCCCCCTCGGCACCACCGAGGGCTGTGCGCCCGAGATCGGCACGTCCTGGGACACCGCACCCGTCGTCGCCTCCGCGGCCGGGCCGACCGCCATCCAGTGCCAGCCCTTCGCCGGCAAGCCCGGTGAGCGGATCAGCAACAAGATCAGGACGACCGCGTACGGCCAGAGCCTGTCCTGGATCACCGACGAGACCGGCGCCCGGATCTGTCCGCACTTCAATGAGGACGGCAGCGAGGGCTGCGTACTGCCCGGCGACGGCCCCTACCGGGTCCTCTCGCAGGTCAGCCAGGCCGAGCACGGTTTCCCCGCCGAGTACACCCTCACCGTCCGCCGCACCTCCGACCCGGCCGGCTGCGCCCACCCCGCGCTGAACGGGTACAACGCCGGCCCCACGGCCGCCGGCCCGGCCCACGGATGCCGGACCTTCACCGCCCCGGCCGCCGGACGCTACGACGCGTACGCCGTCCACGACGGCGCACGGTCCACGCTCGCCGTGTACGACCGGGACGGCAAGACCGCCTGCGCCACCTGGGACGTCTGCACCCTCCCCGCCGCCGGTGACTACACCGTCTTCACCGACGCCCCCACCCTCGTCATCGACCAGTCCGCCACCACCGGCTGCGTGCCGGTCGAACTCGGCGTCCACAGCTCCGAGTTCACCGTCGGCGGTGAGATCGACTGCCTGTCCCTGCCGCTCCCCGAGGGCGCCCGGCTGGCGGCGCTGGAGGCCCTCTACGGGCCCGCGCCCCACCCGCGCGTGACTGTCGTCGACGCCGACGGCATCCAGCGCTGCGACCCGTCCCGCCTCACCGACGGGACCTGCGGACTCACCGGCAAGGCCCCCTTCCGGGCCCTGGTCTCCAACACCAGCGAGTCGCAGCCGACCGGCCCGTACACCCTCGTCCTGCACCGCACCGACGCGGCGGGCGACTGCCCCGCCTTCCCGGCGGGCGACTTCACCGCGACCGGCCCCACCGCCCGCGTCACCACCGGTGACGGCGTCTTCTCGCGCTGCCTGAGCATCCCGGCGGACGACCACAGCACCCGGGAGAACATCCAGCTCCAGGCGGCACCCGGCACCACGTCCCTCGCCCAGTTCACCGTCCTGGACGTCCAGGGCAAGCAGATCTGCTCGGCCCGCGCCTCGGTCTCCACCTGGACGACCTGCGCGCTGACCCCGGGCGTCGCCCACACCGTGCTGGTCACCGGCCGCGACACCCCTGCCGAGTACGTCCTGGCCCGCCGCGACGTCACCGAGACCGCCAAGGGCTGCGCCGCGAACCCGGCGACGAAGCCCGGCGGCCCGTCCGCCGGCGGCGCCATGGGCGCCCCCGGCGAGCTGCGCTGCCGCCAGGTCACCACCGCCGACGCCGAGGACACCCTGCACATCGACGTCCGCGACTCGCTCGGCACCGCCAATGTGGTGGTCTACGGCGCCGACGGCACCGCCCTGTGCAACAAGAACCAGGCGTGTGCCGTCACCGGCTCCACCCACTACCAGGTCCTGGTCACCGTCCCCACGACGCTGAAGGCTCCCGACTCGTACCGCTTCGACGCCCTGCGCATCGCGGGCCCGGACGGACCGGCCGCCGAGTGCGAGAAGGTCGCGAGCATCGCCTACGGGTACGGCCCGGTCACCGGCACCCTCGACGAGGAGCACACCGCCGTCTGCGCCGCGCTGCCCACCGCGTACAGCGACCGCTTCAAGATGGAGATCAGCGACACGACCGGCGCCACCGACACGGCGGTGCCCGCGCTGTACGACCCGAGTCTCGACAACGGCTGCACGTACGCCATCCCCAGCGGTTACTCGTGCGCGGTGATCGAGAACTACTCCAGGGAGGTCACCCCGAGCATCCTGGTCCTCTCCCTGCCGGAGAAGGCGTCGCAGACCTCCTACAAGGCCGAGGCGGTCTGCTCGGGGCGCTGCGGCATCGAGCGGGTGACCGTCACGAAGCTCGCCCCCACCACCGGCGTCTCCGGTACGAGGACGACGGTCGAGGTCACCGGCACCGCCCTGCACCAGGACGACCGCGTCGTGCTGCGCAACGCCGGCCGGGAGATCACCGGGACCACCGTCTCCGTCTCGCCCGACCGCCACACCCTGACCGCCGAGCTGGACCTGACCGGTGCGGCCGAGGGCGCCTGGAGCGCGAGCGTCATCACGCACGGCGGAACCGAGTACTCGCGGGGCAACTTCACCGTCACCTCGGCCCCGCTCCGCAACAGCGCACTGCCGACGATCGGCACCACCGCCCGCGTCGGCGACCACCTCACCGCGGCCCCCGGCACCTGGGCCCCCGCCCCGACGTCGTACGCCTACCAGTGGAACGCCGACGGGCAGCCGATCACCGGCGCGACCGCCGCCACCTACACCGTCCCCCTCTCGCTGCTCGGCAAGAAGATCGGCGTCACCGTCACGGCCCGCCGCACCGGCACGGCGGACATCCAGGCCACCTCGGCGGCGCTCACGGTCGCCAAGGGCGCGGCGCCCAGGGTGACGACCACCCCGAAGATCACCGGCACCGTGAAGGTCGGCTCCAAGCTGACCACCACGAGCGGGAGTTGGCTGCCCGCCGCCACCTCCTACGGCTACCAGTGGAAGGTCGACGGCAAGGCGATCAAGGGTGCGACGGCGTCCACGTACACCGTCCCGGCGTCGCTGCTCGGCAAGTACATCACCATCACCGTCACGGCCCACCGCACCGGTCACGCCGACGGTTCCGCCACGCCCGCCTCGGTGAAGGTCGCCACGGGCAGCGCGCCCAAGGCCACCAAGCAGCCCACGGTCTCCGGCACCGCGAAGGTGGGCCGCACCCTCAAGGCCGCCCACGGCACCTGGACGCCCACCCCGACCTCGTACGGCTACCAGTGGTACGCGAACGGCAAGGCGATCTCCGGTGCGACCAAGTCCTCGCTGACGCTCAAGTCCGCCCAGCGCGGCAAGAAGATCACCGTCAAGGTGACCGCCCGCCGCACCGGCCACGCCAGTGGCACCGCCATCAGCAGGGCGACCAAGGCGGTTGCCCGCTGACGTAGTTGATCCGGACGCAAGGGCCGGGCGCCCCGCACCCGACAGTGCGGGCGCCCGGCCCTTGCGCGTGCGGGCGTCCGGCGTTCGCGGCCTGTTGCCGAACGTCAGCCCGGCGTCAGTGGAGCATCAGCGGGAACGGTGATCATGGGGCCGCTGCGATCGTCGGCCCCCGTGGGCCGACGGTCGCAGTGGCGTGGTTGCGAGGAAACTTCATGGCATCCCCCGTCACGAATGCCTTGTATGCGCGCCGTCCGGAATGTGACATTCAGAGAGGGAACGTTGAGAGCAAAGATCGCCAAAATCGCGGCGGCCACACTGCTGGCCGTCGGCTCCGCCGGCGTGATCGTCGCCACCGCCTCCGCCTCGGAGGACACCGACATCCCCGTCCCGGCAGTGAGCGCCTCAGGGCAACCGGAACCCGGCTCCACCCTGCCCGAGTCGCCCAGTCCCACTCTCGCCCCGGAACCGAGCGGGACAACGGCACCTCCGGGGCCGGGCAGCACCACAACGCCGCCCCCGGATCAGAGCAGGACCACGGCACCGCCCCCGGAGCCGGACCAGACAACGACACCGCCCCCGGAGCAGAGCGAGTCACCGGAACAGCCGTCGCAGGGCTACAGCGGAGCAGCGAGCTTCTTCCGCGCCGACGGGGTGCCGGGGGCGTGCGGCCAAGTCATCAGGGACGGCGATTTCGTTGTCGCGCTCGACCACCGCATGTTCGGATCCGGATCATCCGAGTCTCCTCAGTGCGGAAGGAAGGTCGTGGTCACACACAACGGAAAGTCCATAACCGCGAAGGTCCTTGACGCAAGCCCGACTTCGGAAACACACGGCCTCGATCTGACACCCGCCGCATTCGGGGAGCTCGCCTCGCTGGACCGGGGGACGATCGACGTCACTTGGCGTTTCGTGGAGTAGTCGGCTCACTCTTGAGCAGAGGTTTTCGGTAAGTCTCGCGAGGCGGGGCCCGGCCGACCGGGTCCCGCCTCGCGAATTTCGGGGTGGCCGGAATCTCTCGGGCTTCGCTGCGGCCGGTCGCGCCGCCGTGGCCCTGCGCACCGTGCGTGACAGCATTTCCGTTGAGCATCGATGGCCAACGGGGGAAGCCATGCTGCGTATCCACTTCACGGGCAGAGATCTGGAGAACGTCCGCATCGCGCGCCGGCCCGACCCGCTCTGGGAGATCGTGTGCAGCCTGTGCCGCCTGCAGAACCGTGAGGGCGCGCTCGCCTTCGACCCGTGGCGGCAGGCGGCCGGCGGGCTGCTCCGCCGGGGCGGAGCGGCCCGGGACGCGGCGTCGGCGCTGCGGAGTCTGGTGCCGCGCGCCGCCTACTTCCCGGACTTCCTCACCCCGCCCGTCGAGGGCGGCCCCGATGAACTAGCCACCGGCACACCGGCACACCGGCACAGCGGCATCGGTATAGATATGCGTTGAATGCCTTCTTTGTACCCGACCGGTCCTGTGGTGTCACGCCCTGGGATTGCCCGAAATGACAGGTATGGGGCCCGTCGATACGTTCGTCGCGGGTCGGCCGCCCGGCCGACGTCTCTGAGACGGAGAGAAGTGACATGTCTACGCGTACCTTCGCTGTGGCCGCCGCCCTGGTCGGCACAGCGGTCCTTGCCACCGGCATCACCTATGCCTCGACTGACGGATCCACTCAGGCCGAACCGGCCGCCGAGCGGGCCGAGCAGCCCGCCCATCGGGCCGCCCCGCCCGCCCGGCAGGTCGCCCCCGCACCGGCCCCCCTCGCCAGCGACAGCGACAGCGGGACGGGGGACAAGGGGGACAAGAGCTCCGACAACGAGGGCTCCGACCAGGGCGGGCGCGACAACGGGGGCTCCGACCAGGGCTCCGGCAACGAGGGCTCCGACCAGGGCGGGCGCGACAACGGGGGCTCCGACCAGGGCTCGGGCAACGAGGGCTCTGACCAGGGCGGGCGCGACAACGGGGGCTCCGACCAAGGCGGACGCGACAACGAAGGCTCCGACGGGGGTGGGCGCGGCGACGAGGGCGGCGACCGGGGCGGGTACGACGACGAGGGTGGCGGCCGGGACGGGGGCGACCGCGGCTACGACCGGAGAGGGGAGGAGCGGATCTACTTCAACGAGCGGACGTACTCCGCCCATTCGGAAGGCTGCAACACCGCGGCCAGCGGGCTGGGATCGAGCAGCTTCAGCATCTACAACAACAGCCGGAACGTCGTCGAGGTCTATCGCGGGTTCGCCTGTGACGGCGGTTCTCCGGTCGCCACGGTCGGCCCCTATAGCAGCAGCTACGGTGTCGCGGCCCAAACCGTCCACAACAGCCGGTTCTTCGGCGACGGCGTCGTGGGCAGCTTCCGGGTGATCGGCCACTACGGGGAGTGGTGACGGCCCGAAGCCCCGCGAGGCATGGGAAGCGGCGGGCGGCGGATGACCTCCTTCGCCGCCGGCGGCCGTCCCGGCTTGGCGCCCCCGGGCCCGGAGGCGTACGGCGATCCGTTCACTGTCGACGGGCACGCCGCCACAGTCGAGTATGACGAGTTCAGGAGCAGTGGTCATCCGCCCAGGACGTGGAACGGGGGGTGGGTGTCGTCGGCCGCTGCTTCTCGGCATTCGCGGCAGTTGCCCGGGGTGGGGGAGCGGAAGGCCCGGTCGCAGCGGTCGCAGTTCTGGAGCAGCACGGTGGGGTGCTCCAGGGTCGGCGGGGGCGGGAGGAGAGCGGCGAGACGGTACCGGAGGAGCTTGGCGGGGCGGTTGAGGGGCTGGGGCAGATCGTGGGTGAGAGCGTGCCGGAGGGCAGCGGGCGTGGCGCCGCGCTCGAACCAGGTGGCGGCGGCGGGGGCGAGTAGGACGACGTCCTTCTCGGTGAGGGTGATCTCGGCCGCGTGCCGGTGGAGATCGGTGAGCAGCGCGGTGGCGGCACGGAGGTACTGGGGGAGCGGGTTGCGCGGCTGGGGGAGCGGCGGGGGCGGAGGCATGGGGGCGGGCGCGGGCGTCGACGGGGGCGTCGCAGCCACGGGTGCGGGTGCGGGTGCCGGTGCGGCCGCGGGGGCTGATGCGGGTGCCTGGCGGCGTGGCTTGGGCGTAGACGCTGGGCGCCGTTGCGCGTTACCGGTCGGCTGGTTGTAGGAGCAAGTGCGGGTGACGACCCGGCCATTGGGCAGCCGCTCGCGGGTACGGCTGAGATAGCCGTGAGCCTCCAGCTCGCGCAGCGCGGCGGCGATACGGGCCTCGCTGTCGGGAAACCGCTCGGCGAGCGTCTTGATGCCGATCCGTGCTCCGGCGGGAAGCGACTGGATGTACGTCGAGAGCCCGATCGCCAGCAGGGAGAGCTCGCGGTGCTGGGCGAGGTGGTTGCCGATGACGGTGAACCGGCTGGTGTGCCGGGTGTTGATGTGCATGACGCCGGATGTCGGCGTGCCGTCCCCGCGAACGCGAGACGGGGTGCGCGGGGGCGCGCTAACCTGCTGTGTATCCATCAGGAAGCTCCGAACTTCCTCGGTGGTCAGGCCCTCGGTATGGGAGTCGCAATCCCGGCCGGGGGCCGACGCATGTCTGGGGGTTGTCGTGGCGAGCATATGTCAGCCAATAGCCCGGAAATCCAGCCCAGTTGGCGAACCTCACCCGTGTGAGTGACGGGCCCCTGTGCGTGGCTGGGGGAGGGGTTGGGTTGGGTTGGGTTGGGAAAGTTTCTTCTTCCCAAAGCCTTTAAAAGCCTTTTTACGTCGGGGCTCACCGCGTCGCGGTCCCCCGGGTCGCGGCGCACCGGGTCGCGGCTGTCGCGATCCGGTGCGGGCCCAAGCGTGACGGGTGCGTTCAGCCCTGCTGCGCGTACGTGACGAACGCGGACCAGGCGCCGGGGGTGATGTCGAGGTGGGGGCCTTGGGTGTTCTTGGAGTCGCGGATGTGGACGGTGGTGGGGCAGGTCGCGACCTCGACGCACTCGCCACCCTCGCCGCTGCTGTAGCTGCTCTTGCGCCAGTCGTAGGCGACCTCGATGCAGTTGCCGCCCGCTCCGCTGCTGTAGCTGCTCTTGAACCAGTTCAGTTGCCCGGTGCTCATCGCTCTCCCAGCATCTTCTCGATCGTGGCCAAGGACTCCCCTGGAGTGAGAGCCACTGATTGCATAATTCCATAGCGGACGGCCAGCGCCCGGACTTCTTCCGGCTCGGTGATGAGCCTCGGATATCCGTGAATCTCCAGGTAGGCGAGCTGCTGCTTCCCCTTGGGGGTGATCAGGGTGAATGGCCCGTCGATGCTGGGCTGTTCGGTGCGGTCGAGTGGCACCAGCTGGAGCTGCACCGTCCTGAGACGGCCGATGCGCAGGAGCGCCTGCAACTGTTCCCGATGCACGTTCCGGCCCCCGATGGGGCGCATCAACACGCTCTCGTCCAGGATGAAGTGGAACGTGGGCGCGGGCCACGGCTCGAAGATCTTCTGCCGGTCGAGCCGGTCGGCCACGCGCTTCTCGACGGTCTCCTCGCTGAGCAGCGGCCGCCACTGGGCGAAGATCGCTCGGGCGTATGCCTCGGTCTGGAGCAGTCCGGGCACGGCCTGGTTGTTGTAGTCGTAGATCTGCGATGCGGATGCTTCCAGGTTCGCGTAGCCGCGATACCACTCTGGATGCCGGGTACGCGCCTTCGCCAGCGCCTCCCGCACCTCGTCGACGGCGGCACACAGCACCCCACCCGCATCGAGGAGCGGGTCCACGCGGATCAGGAAGTCCGGCTGCGGCGTACGTACGCCCCGCTCCATCGCCGAGATCAGGTCTTCCCCGCAGTGGGCCGCGAGACCCAATTCCTTCTGGCTCATCCCCGCGCGTTCGCGCAACACCTTGATCTGTTTGCCCAGCGCCTTGAAGAGGTGCGCCGTTCCATCCGATTCGGCCGGCCGCTCCGGCCTCTCTTCGCGTTCCGCGTTCGCCATCTGCCCCGCACCGCTCTCTGTTCGCCCGGTCACGGCCGACGCCCCGTACGGCCGACAGGGCGTGCCCGTACAGCTACTCGGCGTCGAGGTGTCACTCCTGGTCAGCGTACGAGCAACCGGACACGCTGAGTCACATGAACGCCGAAATCACCCTTGCGGGCTCCGAGTTCGTCCAACGCTTCAGCGCCACTCGTCGGGGCGCGCGGCTCGCCCGTCGGCTTGCCCTGCATCAACTCGACGCGTGGGGCGTGCCGTACGGGAGCGAGCTCTCCGAGGACGCCGCCGTGATCGTGTCGGAGCTGGCGGCCAACGCGGTGCTGCACGGGCTGGTGCCGGGGCGGGACTTCGAGCTCCGGCTCGTCGTGCTCACGGGCACGCTCCGTATCGAGGTGTCGGATGCGAAAGGGGAGCGGGATCCGGAGGTCAGGCCCTCCCGCCCCGGCGCGGAATCGGGGTTCGGCCTGCACCTGGTCGGCGCGCTGGCGACATCGTGGGGCGTGAAGGACCGGGGCGTTGGCAAGACGGTATGGGCCGAGTGCGCCTTGGAGGCGTCTGAATGTATCCCCGGCTCAGCCGGGAGGGATTTGGCCCACCACTCCGGATGACGGCTCGCCCACGATCTGGTTGGACGATGCGACCGGCGACTTGATCATTCAGTCATGGAAGGCGGACGAGGAGACCATCCGCCAGGCACAGGAAGTCGGCTCGGTGCCGGGTCGGTTCCGGCTTGTTGGGTGATCTGCGATCATGCCGAGATGTCGATCACTGTCTCCGTGCCGTGCCCGACGTGTTCGGGGCGCGCCCGACCCGCCTGGTCGGGGAGTCCTGCGCCGCGCTGGGCCGCGCTGGCCGGCACAGCGTGTGTGGAGTGGGCGGACAGCACTCTTTGCAGCCTGCCGCTGGACGTGCATGAGCCGTTCCTCAGGGCGGAGTCGCCGCCGCTGCCCGGCGAGGAGCGGGTGGTCAGGGTGCACGGGCCCTTCCTCGCCGAGGGCCGAGCCCCGTTCTGGGCGCTGTTCGAGCCTGCTCTTGCCGCGCTGAACGGGCTGGACGAATATCCGGAGTTGATGCCGAACTGCGCGATGGCCGCTTGCACGCCCCTCGCCGTGCTCGACCGGGGAAGCGGGCACGCCTCGGTGCGAGTCCGCGTGGAGGAGGTCACGAAGCTGGTCGAGGCCGCAGACAGATTCCCGCCCTCGACTGCCGGCTCATTGGAAAAATTGCTCCCTCCGGGTGGGAGCGGGCTGACGACCAGCCAGGCCGTTTCGGGCGGCCTGCGCTACTACGACTGGTCGCTTCAGAGCGACATCGGGTGCTGGGCGGTGTGCACCGACGACGACGAGCACGGCATGGCGGTCCTGCTCTACGGGGAGTGGACTTTCGATCAGGACGACGTCGCTCTTGGCCATCGCCCGCTCTCCCCGTCCGAGACCGCCCTGCTGCGGGCCGCGTGGCCCGACCCGCGCCCCGGCCGCAGCGGATGATCCACTGACCGAGCCAATTGCGGCAGCCACAGCCGGGCGGCGGCACGCCATGCAGTCGCGTATGTGCACTGGTGGCGGCTCGCGTCCAATTGGCATCCGCGCGTGGACCGACTTCCCGTCGGAAGACGCACCGCCGCGCATGGGCGTCGGTCCGGATGACGCAGATGCCCTGGTCCCGGGCGCAGGCTCCGCTCGTATGCTCGGGGCCATGACCGATCCTCAGCGCGGACGTCCGACGACCAATTCCATGCGGCGTGCCCTCAAGCGGGCCCGTGACGGTGTCGCTCTCGATGTGGCCGAGGCCGCCGTTCTGCTCCAGGCGCGGGGGGAGGATCTGACCGACCTCGCCGCTTCGGCCGCCCGGGTGCGCGACGCCGGTCTCGACGCCGCGGGGCGGCCGGGAGTGATCACGTACTCCCGCAAGGTCTTCATCCCGCTGACCCGGCTCTGCCGCGACAAGTGCCACTACTGCACCTTCGTCACCGTGCCCGGCAAGCTGCGGCGCGAGGGGCACGGGATGTTCCTCTCGCCCGACGAGGTGCTGGACATCGCCCGCAAGGGCGCGGCCATGGGGTGCAAGGAAGCGCTCTTCACGCTCGGGGACCGGCCCGAGGACCGGTGGCCCGAGGCGCGGGAGTGGCTGGAGGCCGAGGGGTACGACGACACCCTCGCGTACGTACGCGCCATGGCGATCCGGGTGCTGGAGGAGACCGGGCTGCTCCCGCACCTCAACCCGGGCGTGCTGAGCTGGACCGATCTCCAGCGGCTCAAGCCCGTCGCGCCGTCCATGGGCATGATGCTGGAGACGACGGCCACCCGCCTGTGGTCCGAGCCCGGCGGCCCGCACCACGGGTCACCGGACAAGGAGCCGGCCGTGCGGCTGCGGGTACTGGAGGACGCGGGGCGCTCCAACGTCCCGTTCACCACCGGCATCCTGATCGGCATCGGCGAGTCCTACGAGGAGCGCGCCGACTCCCTCTTCGAGCTGCGCAGGACCGCCCGCGCCTACCACGGCATCCAGGAAGTCATCGTCCAGAACTTCCGCGCCAAGCCGGACACCGCGATGCGCGGCATGCCCGACGCCGAGCTGGAGGAGCTGGCCGCCGCCATCGCCGTGGCCCGGCACATCCTCGGCCCGTCCGCCCGTATCCAGGCCCCGCCGAACCTCGTGGACGCCGAGTACGCGCTGCTCATCGGTGCCGGGATCGACGACTGGGGCGGCGTCTCGCCGCTCACCCCGGACCATGTGAACCCCGAGCGACCCTGGCCGCACATCGACGAACTCGCCGCGAAGACCGCCGAGTCGGGCTTTACGCTCCGCGAACGGCTCACCATCTACCCGGAGTTCGTCCGGCGCGGCGAACCGTGGCTCGACCCCCGCCTCCTCCCGCACATCCGCGCCCTCGCCGACCCCGAGACGGGACTCGCCCGCGAGGGCGCCGTCCCCGCCGGGCTGCCCTGGCAGGAGCCCGACGAGGAGTTCGGCGCCAGCGGCCGCACCGACCTGCACCGCACCATCGACACCGAGGGCCGCACCGGCGACCGCCGCGAGGACTTCGACGAGGTGTACGGGGACTGGGAGGCACTGCGCGAGGCCGCCGCGCCAGGCATGGTCCCGTCCCGGATCGACACCGATGTGCGCGAGGCGCTGAGCCGGGCGGCCGACGACCCGACGAAGCTCACCGACGAACAGGCACTCGCCCTGCTCCACGCGGACGGCCCGGCCCTCGACGAACTGTGCCGGATCGCGGACGCCCTGCGCCGCGACGTGGTCGGCGACGACGTCACGTACATCGTCACCAGGAACATCAACTTCACCAACGTCTGCTACACCGGCTGCCGGTTCTGCGCCTTCGCCCAGCGGCGCACCGACGCCGACGCGTACACCCTCTCCCTGGACCAGGTCGCCGACCGGGCCGCGCAGGCGTGGGACGTCGGCGCGGTCGAGGTCTGCATGCAGGGCGGCATCCACCCGGACCTGCCCGGCACCGCGTACTTCGACATCGCGCGGGCGGTGCGCGAGCGCGTCCCCGGCATCCATGTGCACGCCTTCTCGCCCATGGAGGTCGTCAACGGCGCCACCCGCACCGGCATGTCCATCCGTGACTGGCTGATCGCCGCCAAGGAGGCCGGGCTCGGCTCGATCCCCGGCACGGCGGCCGAGATCCTGGACGACGAGGTCCGCTGGGTCCTCACCAAGGGCAAGCTGCCGACCGCGACGTGGCTGGAGGTCATCAGGACCGCCCACGAGGTGGGCCTGCGCTCCTCGTCCACGATGATGTACGGGCACGTCGACCAGCCGCGCCACTGGCTCGGCCACCTCCGGACCCTGGCCCGGCTCCAGCAGGAGACCGGCGGCTTCACGGAGTTCGTGACGCTGCCGTTCATCCACACCAACGCACCGGTCTACCTCGCGGGCATCGCCCGCCCCGGCCCGACCGACCGCGACAACCGGGCCGTCACCGCCATGGCCCGGCTGCTGCTCCACCCGCACATCACCAACATCCAGACCAGCTGGGTCAAGCTCGGAACGGAGGGCGCGGCCGAGATGCTGCGCTCGGGCGCCAACGACCTGGGCGGCACGCTGATGGAGGAGACCATCTCCCGGATGGCCGGCTCCGGTTACGGCTCGTACCGCTCCGTCCAGGACCTGGTCGCCATCGCGGAACTCGCGGGGCGTCCGGCGAAGCCGCGTACGACGCTGTACGGGGAGGTCCCCGAGGAACGGGTGTCGGCGGCGGCGGCGTCCGACGGACACCTTCCGGAGCTGCTTCCCGTACTGCCGGACTGAGCCGCATGGCATCCGCCGGGCCGCAGCGGTCCTCGATGCAACAGATCTTCGAGGACCGCGGGTGCGCCTCGTTCATCGGCCGGACAGCCGAACTCGACGCCGGGGGCCGTCGGCTGAACCACTCGGAGCGTCTGAACCACTCGGAGCGTCCGTCCCGTACCGACCGGTGCGGGACGGACGTGTTTTGTCCTGTCGGTCCCGTGTCACTTCCGCCAGAACAGGTGGTGCGTCACGCCGCTCGCGCTGGGCACGACATCCAGGTGGAACCGGTCGAGCAGCTCGTCGGGCGACTTCCACAGCCGTGACCCGGAGCCCAGCTCCCCCGGCGAGACCGCCACATGCAGGGTGTCGACGAGGTCGGCGTCGAGGAACTCCCGGATGGTGGTGGCCCCGCCGCCGAGCCGGACGTCCTTGCCCTGCGCCGCTTCCCGCGCCCGTTCGAGGACCGTGGCCGGGTCGGCGTCGACGAAGTGGAACGTGGTGTCGGAGAGCGTGAACGAAGGGCGCTCGTGGTGGGTCATCACGAACACCGGGGTGCGGAACGGGGGCTCGTCGCCCCACCAGCCACGCCAGTCGAGGTTCTCCCAGGGACCGCGCTGGGGCCCGAACTTGCCGCGGCCCATGATCTCGGCGCCGATATTGCGTGCGTAGTCCCGCGTGAGGTAGTCGTCCAGGCCCCGGCTGCCCCCGGGGTCGGTACGCATGGGCCAGCTCGCCGTGGCTCCGGCCCAGGAGAACATCGCCCCGGGATCGGCGTCGCCGAAGGGCCGTTCCGGACTCGGGTTCTCGCCGGCGCCGAATCCGTCGCTCGAAACGTTGAAGTTCTGGACTCTCAGCAGCTGAGTCACGTGTCTCCTCCTGCGCTTGTCGGTACAGGCAGAGACTCCCAGGGCCCCGCAAACTCATCGCCGAAACCCGCCAGTATTTTTCTGTCGGCCAACTGCGCACATACCCACGCGTACCCGATTCCGCGGCCTCTACCGACGGTTCCTGTTCGATTACAGTGCTGCGCAGTCGCAGGCAGGCCGGATCTCGGGCCGACGGGGGAGGGGCACGGTGAGCACAGGGACCTTGGCTGTGTGGGGCCGGGCCGAGCAGCAGGACTTCCGCAGCCGGGTGCGCGGCGCACTGCTGGGCGGGGCCATCGGCGACACGCTCGGCGCGGGGGTCGACGGGCTCACGCTCGAAGAGATCCGGGCGGCCCACGGCGACGACGCCGTCACCGACCTGGTGCCCGTGCACGGCGGACGCGGCACCGTCACCGCCGTCACCCAGCTCACCCTCTTCACCGTCGACGGGCTGATTCGCGCGCAGGTCCGCCGCGACATCGGGGCCTGGCACCCGCCCACCGATGTGCACCGGGCCCATCTGCGGTGGGTGGCCACCCAGCACGACTGGGGGCCCGACGAGCGCCGCGAGGACAACGGCTGGCTCGCCCTGCAGGAGTGGCTGTACGCCCGCCGGGGCCCGACCCGGGAATGCCTGACCGGATTCGGCGACGCCGCCATGGGCACCCTCGACAAGCCCAAGAACCCCCAGGCGCGGGACTCGGCGGCCCTCACCCGGTCGGTGCCGTTCGGGCTGCTCGTCGGCTGGGAGCCCCAGCTCGTCCTCCAACTCGCCGTCGAGTGCGCGGCCCAGACCCACGGCCACCCCACCGCGCTGCTCTCCGCGGGCGCCCTCGCCGTCATGGTGCACGGCCTGGCCCGGGGCGAGACCCTGGACGGCTCCGTGCAGCACGCGCTGGGCCTGCTCGCCGAACGCCCGGGGCACGAACCGGTCACCGAGGCGCTGACGCAGGCCCTCGACACCGTGCGCCAGGGCGTTCCGGGGCCCGCCCTGATCGAGTCGCTGGGGACCACGGACGCCGCGGAGGAGGTCCTCGCCGTCGCCGTGTACTGCGCGCTGGTCGGCGAGGACATACGCCACGGGCTGCGGCTGGCCGTCAACCACGGCGGGCCCTCCGCGGCGACCGGGGCGCTGTGCGGGGCGCTGCTCGGCGCGCTGCACGGCGAGACCGCGCTGCCGCCCGCCTGGCTCTGCGAACTGGAGGGCAGGGCAACGGTGCTGGAACTGGCGGACGACTTCGCCATGGAGATGACACAGGGGCCCGCCCTGCACAGCCCGTCGGCCGCCGCACCGGGCTGGCTGGCCCGCTACCCGCGCGCCTGACGCCCTGACACGTACAGCCCGTGCCGGCTTCACCCGCTGCCGGCCCCACCCGCGCCCCGCCGAGCGGCTGGCGCCAGTCCATCGCGCCCATTGCACCCATTGCGGCCTTTGCGGCCTTTCTGGCCGCCGCGTCCCCGGGAGAAGTCCTGTGCGGCGAAGAGGACGGCTCAATCGCAGGAGACGGGCCTGCGGGACAGCCCTCAGCGCATCAGCTCGCCCGCGTTGACCAGGAGCGACTGTCCGGTGATCGCCCGCGCCCGGTCCGAGGCCAGGAACACGGCCGCCTCGGCGACGTCGCCGTCGGTGGCCGGCTCCGGGAGCGCCATGCGTTCGGTGAGCCTGCCCAGCACCTCGGCCTCGGGCACCCCCTCGCTGTCCGCCGTGAACCGTACGTACGCCTGCACCGGTGGCCCCCACATCCAGCCCGGCAGCACCGTGTTCACCCTGATCCGGTGCGGGCCCAGCTCCTGCGCCATGGAGTACATGGCCGAGGTGAGCGCCCCCTTCGAGGCCGCGTACGCCGCCTGCTGGACCTGGGACGGCGCGGCCACCGAGGACTGCGTACCTATGATCACCACCGAGCCGCCACGTTCCTTGAGGCCGGGCAGACAGGCGCGGGTCATCCGCAGCGTGCCGAGCAGATTGACATCGATCACCGACTGCCAGGTGGCGAAGTCGGCATTCTCGATCCCGCCGAAGTAGCTGTCCCAGGCGGCGACATGGACCACCGCGTCGATCCGCCCGAACCGCTTCAGCGCCAGCGCGGCGAGCGCCCCGCACTGCGCCTCGTCGGTGATGTCGGTGGCCAGCCTGGCCGTGTGCCGGCCGTCCGGGTCGACCTTCGCGGCGGTCCTGGCGAGGTTCTCGGCGGTACGCGCCCCGAGTACCGCGTTGCCGCCGTCCCGCACGACCGCTGCCGCGACCTGGTGCCCGAGCCCCGCGCCCACCCCGGACACGATGACGGTCTTCCCCGCGAGCAACATCGGCGGCCTCCCGGCTCTGGCAGTTCGTCTGACGGGGCGTCAGAGTAGGACGCCGCTGCGGAGTACGGAAGGGGAACGGCATGAGCGACGAGACGCGGAGCGACACCTACGCCGAACTGGCCGCGCTGGGGCCGTACGGCGTCCATCCCGGCCATGCGCTGATCACCATGGTCGAACCGCACCCGGGCCAGGAGTACGCGTACAACCGCTGGTACGAGGACGACCACTACTACGCGGGCGCGATGGCGATGCCCTGGATGTTCGCCGGGCGGCGCTGGGTGGCCACCCGGGAGCTCCAAGAGCTGCGCTACCCGGAGACGTCCGCCGTCGCGCAGCCCGTCACGGCCGGCTGCTACCTGTCGACGTACTGGGTGACGGACGGGCGCTACGACGACCACATGAGGTGGACCGTCGGCATCAACAAGAGGCTCAACCGGGACGGCCGGGTCCACCAGGGCCGGACCCATGTGTTCACGGCCTTCCAGGACCACGAGGCGACGGTCTACCGGGACGGTGCGGCGGGGCCCCGGGACTTCCACGCCCTCGACCACCCCTACCGGGGGCTGGTCCTCGAAGTGATCGACGCCGAAGGGGCAAAGGAGCGGGCCGAGCTGCTGGAGTGGCTGCGGTCGCGGCATCTGCCGAAACGGCTGGCCGGCTCTCCGGCGGCGATGGTGACCGTCTTCCGCCCCACACCGCTGCCCGGCGACCGGATGAGCTATGTGAAGCAGGTCGAGGGCGTCGACACCCGGCTGACCCTGCTGTGGTTCCTCCAGGAGGACCCGGGGGAGTGCTGGGCGGAGCACTTCGTCGGACTCGACGCGGCGGTCGCGGAATCCGGCCTGGGGCGGGTGGAGCTGGTGGCGCCGTTCATCCCGACGGTGCCGGGCACCGATCTGTACGTCGATCGGCTGCGGTCGGGGAGTGCCATGAAAGAGGTGTGACCTTTCCAGGTGTGACCTTTCCCGAAGGAGTCACCCCGCGAGTACGGCGACGGATCACTGGAGCGAGGCCGTCCGGCAGCGCGTCGCTCGTCGTGGCCGATGACACACCACCTTCCGTCGCCGCTTCCCCACCCTGTGTGTGAATCTCGTCAGTGCGTCCTGCGGACGCCTCAGCGGTGAGGGCCGACCCCCTGTCGCTCGGCGTCAGTGCCTGCGCGCCCCCGGTTCGGCGAGACAGCTCGGCGAGGCAGCGAAGGGCGGCAGCGATCTCGTCAGAAGTAGGGTCGAAAGAAATTTGTCCCCGGTTGAACCGTGCGTCCGGGCACGTCGTTCCAGGTGCTGAGCAAGGTAAATGCCGCGACCCAGGAGTCGACATGCACAGGAACCCACCCCGCCAGCAGGCAGCGGCTGCTGTGGCAACCCGTTGACCGAGGCGATCCGCAGCGTCGAGGCGCTCCAGCAGGAGTTCGGCCCTGTGGTGCGCGCGTACCTCAATTCGCGTTGGCGGGACAGGCACCAGGCCGAGGACATGTTCCAGGAGACCTTCCTGCGGGCTTGGCGCTCGGGCGCTCCCGAATCCGACAGTCAGTACACGCCTGCCCAGATCCGGTCCTGGCTGTTCACCATCGCGCGCAGCGTGCTCGTCGACCACCACCGGGCCGAGAGCCGGCGACCCGCAGTGCCCCGGGGTCACGAGGAGCTGGTCGCTCTCAGTGACGCGACGAGCCTGCCGGTCGCGGAGACCGACCGGCTCGCGGACGTCTGGTCTGTGCGCGCGGCACTCGACCAGCTCACCCCATCCCATCGAGAGGTAGTTGTGGATCTTTACTACCACGGACGCACCGTGGCGGAGACCGCTGAACGCATCGGTATCCCCGAGGGGACCGTCAAGTCCCGTGCCTACTACGGCGCCCGTGCCCTGCGTGCCGCCCTGCAGGGCCAGGGGCTCGTACCGTGAGCGCATCCGGCCCGGATGACGCGCGACTGGGTCCATCGTCCGAACACGCCCAGGTCAGCGGGTGGCTCGGGGCATACGTACTCGGTGGGCTCAGCGCCCATGACCAGGCTCGTACCGACGCTCATCTGCTGGCCTGCGACGAGTGCAGCCGTGCCTGCGACGCACTGTTCGACGTCCCTGAGGCCCTGGCCGCAGGCGGCCCACAGGTACTTTCGGACCGGGTCGAGCCCGCGGCGCCTGTGTCACGGCCGATGAGATGGCGACTGGCTGCGGCCGGGCTCGCCCTGGCCGCCTGCGCCGCGGGTGTCGGCTTCGCTCTCGGTGCCACCACGTACGGCGACAGTGCGCCGCCGCAGGCCGCCGCCGTACGCGACATGCCTCTCGGCGGAGCCCCCGGCCAGGTCTCCGGTAGCGCCGAGCTGGCTTCCCGGCCCTGGGGCACCGAGGTGCGCCTCACTCTGCGCGATCTTCCGCCGCACGAGCGCGTGACGCTCGTGACCGAGAACCGTGACGGCCGCAAGGAAGTGGCAGCGGCCTGGGTCAGCCCCGACAACGGCAAGGTCAACATCACCGGTGCGACGGGCATCAAGGCCCAGGACATCGTCCGCATCAGCATTCTCGACGCCGAGCAACAGGATCTGACGAAACGTCATATCTAGCGCCCCGGCAGACAACGTTCGCCCCGTCGTGACGCCCGGCACGCGCTCTCGCCGCACCGTCCGAAAGCCCGAGTACAGCCAGTACGAGGACTTCCGGCCAGCACGCCGAGAGCACGCACCGCGTGCCGCTCCTTCACGGGCAAACGTTGCCCGCCGCGGCACTGGCTGCCGCGGCTCCCTTGCTTCTCCCCTCCGGTACGGCAGTTCGGTCCAGACCTGCCGGCCCTCGCACAGCAGAACAACACCAACAGGAGTGACAGCATGATCAGCAAGCGCCTCGCGACCACGACGGCGGCCGCCTTCCTTCTTGTCGGCCTCGGCGCCCCCAGCGCGCTCGCGCTCACCGAGTCCACCGAGACCGGCGAACTCAAACTGATCGACACCCAGTACGGCAAGGCGCTCGCCGACTCGGACGGCAACGCTCTCTACGTCTGGGAGAAGGACTCCGCGGGCACCTCCGCCTGCAAGGACGAGAAGTGCGTGACCGCCTGGCCGGCCGCACTCGCGGACGACAAGCCGGAGGCGGACGGCGCCGTGACCGGTGCACTCGGACACATCGACTCCGTACAGCCCGCGACCAAGGGCAAGCAGCAGCTCACCATCAACGACCAGCCGCTGTACTACTTCGCCAAGGACGCCGCGGCCGGCGACGTCAAGGGGCACGGTCTCGCCCCGGGCGGCGCCGGGACCACCTGGTACCTCGTCGGCGCCGACGGCAAGCGTCTGGCCACCAAGGCTTCCACGGGCGGTGCGGGCTCCGACTCCGGCAAGGACAACGGCGCCGGACAGACCGCCGACAAGCCCAAGGGCGGCGTTGACGCCGGTGCCGAGGGTGCCACGGACAACAACACCTCCCTCATCGCCGTAGGCGGCGGTGTCGCCGCCCTCGGTGCCGCGGCCCTCGGCTACTCCGTCATGAGGCGTCGCAGCGGCTCCGCCGCCTGATGACCGGCAGGCACGCATGCCGACGGGGCGTCGCGGGCTCGCGTCCGCGGCGCCCCGCCGGCGCCGCCGTGGCGGGCGTGGGCTCGCTCGCCCTCGGGATCGGCATCGCCGTGTACGGCGGCCTGGGTGCCCCGGCCGACAACACCGGCGCGCACATCCCGGTGGCAGCCTCCCGGCAGGACACCTCCCCCTCGACGGCCACGCCCGCCGCTGTACCCCCGCTGGCCCGGTCCGAGCCGGTCCGGGTCCGCATGGCGTCCGCGGGCGTGGACACGGGGCCGCTGTTGCCACTCGGCCTGCGCAGCGACGGAAGCGTGCAAGTGCCCTCTGTCGCCCAGGCGGACCGCATGGGCTGGTACACCGGAGCGGTCACTCCGGGGGAGCGTGGGCCGGCCGTGCTCATCGGCCACTTCGACACCGTCGAGGGCCCCGCCGTGCTGCGCGACATTTCCCGCACACGCCCCGGGGACAAAATCCTGGTCGACCGGGCGGACGGCAAGCAGGCCGAGTTCACCGTACGGGAGCTGCAACAGGTCCCCAAGGACCACTTTCCCACCGAGCAGGTCTACGGCGACACCAGCACAGCCACCCTGCGCGTCGTCACCTGCGGCGGCTCCCTCACCGACGGCCACAGGCCCGACAACATCATCGTCTACGCGGAATTGACCCGAACCACATGACTGCCCAGCACACACGTCCGTCCCGTACACGCGCCACCCGCTGTGCCTGCGCCGCCGCACTGGCCTCCGCCACCCTGCTGCTGAGCGCATGCTCGTCGCCCGACGGCTCTTCCGCGAAGGCCCCGCCGAGCGCTGCCTCCGCCTCCTCCGGCGCCCGCACCACCCTCCTCGCGCAGACCCCGGACTCGTTGAACGTACCGCGCGGGGGCCGACTGGCCGTCCCCGTGACCTTCGGGTGGAAGGGAGAGCGCCCGGCGGCGGGGGCCGAGCTGAGAATGACCGCGAAGAACGGGTTCACCTGGGCGGCCGTCGCCAGCAGGGGCACGCGCGTGAACCCGTCGACGGTGAGCATCACCTACGACGACCTTCCCAAGTCCGGCAAGACCAAGGCTCGTCTGCAGGCGCCCGACGGCGCATGGGACGCCTCGAAGCCCGCGCTGAGCGTCGAACTGGTCGAGAAGGGCGCGGCCGGCGGTTCCGCCTCGGGCGACAGCGTCAGCGCGACCAAGGCCGCGGAGAAGGAGGCCGACGTGGACCTGTTCATGTTCCCGCCGCCCCGCGCCTCGAAGCCGGACGCCGACGGAGTGGTCACGTACGACTTCGACTACGGCAACCAGGGCTCGCAGCCCGCCAAGGGGAAGATCCGGCTGGAGCCGTTCCCGGGATACTCGGTGCACTGGAAGCCCGAGGAGTGCGCCACACCCGCCAAGGACGGAACGGTCACCTGCGATCTCGGGGACATCCCGGCGCAGGCCACCTTCACTTTCAAGGTCGAGGTCCCCGAGGGGGCCACCGGCATCCCGGAGGCTGTGCGGTACAGCATCCAGCCAGTCGGCTCGACAGATGCCGATCCTCTCAACAACGACGGAATACGGTTCGTCGAGATCAACCGCTGACGCAGTGACGATGTGGGGCGGACCGGCTCGTCGGCCCGGTCCGCCCCACACATGCGTGCGGGTGTGGCCCGGGCCGACGAGGCATTCCGATTGTCCGGCTGCTCGTCGGATCGGGCATCGAGCCCCCTCGGCCAGGACGGCGGACCAGTCGAGAGGGTTGATGACGACACCGGAAAAGATGCCGCGATGTGAACGAGAAAGAAATAATTGATCAGGCGTCGACGGCACCCTTGCCGGCATCGCGCACAAATGCGTTCCACGCGGCGGGGACGAACGTGATCGAGGGGCCCTCGGGGTCCTTCGAGTCGCGTACGTCAATTGCGTGGGTGAAAGGGGACTTGACTTCGACGCAGGCGCCGTTGCCCCCGGAATACGAGGACTTCGTCCACTTGTCCGTAGCACCCTGACGAATGGCCATGTTCACTCCGGTTCAAAGAGTTGCGTGATGACACCAACGAGTTCCGGTTGGTGTGATGGACGCTACTCGCCAAGCTCCTTGACCGAAGGGGGCGTTCACTCGACTGAGTGGTATATACCAAGTAGTTCTTCCGCTCGGGGCGGGCGGCGGTGTACCTTGCCGCCGCCCCTCCCGTAACATCACTTCATTTCCAGCAATCCGGACTTTGCGGGCCGCTTTGTCGCGGCGCCCGGCCGGTACTCGGCCGGTACTCGGTCGGGGCTCGGCCGGCGCTCAGGCGGTGCTCATTCGGTGCTGACCCCGGCGTACCCCTTCATGATCTCGTTGATGAAGTGGCGCGTCTGCTCCACATTCAGCGCCTGTGCCCGCAGATGCTCGTACATGAAGCTGTACCGCTGCACATCCTGGGCCTTCTCCAGATAGAGATCGCTGGTGACTCCTTCGATATAGACGACGCTGGAGTCGGCGGTGTCCGGGAATTCGAGAACGGCGTACTGCCCGTTGATTCCGGGGTGCGCGCCCATCTCGAACGGCAGTACCTGCACGGTGACATGCGGCAGATGGGAAAGCTCGACCAACTGCTCAAGCTGTTCGATCATCACCTGCTTGCCGCCGACCATCCGGCGCAGCGCGGACTCGTCGATGACCGCCCACAGTCGCAGCGGGTGCTCGGGGTCGGTGATCCGGTCCTGGCGGCGGGCCCGGACGTTGACGCGCTTTTCGATGTCGGACGGCGGGGCCTCCGGCAGCGCTCCGTTGATCAGTGCCTCGGCGTAGCCCCGGGTCTGCAACAGGCCGGGGACCACCTGGGGTTCGTACACCCGCAGTGATTCGGCGTCGGTCTCCAGACCGATGTAGACGCTGTACGGGATGTCGCCGAAGGCGTGCCACCAGCCCTGCTGGCGGGAGTCCTTGGCCATCTGCATGAGCGAGTCGACGATCCGCTGGTCCGCGACCTCGTACACCCCGCAGAGATCGCGGACATCGCGCTGGCTGATGGAGCGGCGGCCGTTCTCCAGGCGGCTGATCTTCGACTGCGAGACGAGCAGTCGCTCCGCCACCTCCTCGGCCGTCATGCCCTTGAGCTCGCGCAGTCGGCGCAATTCCTGGCCCAACCGGCGTCGCCTGACGGTGGGATTGACGTTGGACGGCACGGAAACGGCACCTCCGGCTGTGTAGCTGTGCGTATCTACTGCTGAGCAGATTGCCACCACTGCCCACGGTCGCGCTGGGAAATGGCCACACGCATGTGCGCGGGGCAGCCATGATTCCGGCTGCCCCGCGCGTGGTGCGGCTCCCGAACCGGGCCTCGGGGACGACGGTGCGGCGGTATTCGGTTGGTGCTGCCGTGCTTCCGTGCAGTCGCGCGGCGGTGCTGCGGTGCCACGGCGTGGCCGTGCTGTGGTGCTGCGGCGCCGCGGAGTAGCGGTGCTGCGGTGCCACGGCGTGGCCGTGCTGTGGTGCCACGGCGTGGCGGTTCTGTGGTGCTGTGGTGCGTGCGGCCCCGGGGGGTGATGTGCCTAGTGGGCCGCGGTGTGCGCCATGCTGCCGCGGCGTGACTGCGGCTGCACTTGCGGTTGCAATGGAACTCCGGCCGCCTGGTTGCGGCGCGGCTGTGCGACCGCCCCGTTCTGGACGTCCATCACGGCGTGCGCCACGAGTCCGCCCATGGGGTCGTGTCTGATCAGGTCCCGGAGCCGGGAGCGCGATGAACGCCCCTCGTTCCCGGGGTACAGGTGCTTGCCGAGTCCGACCGCGTGGGCCAGTGCGGCGAGCGCCGCGGTCCGCGGGTCCGGCGGTACACCGGTGCGGATCGCACTGTCCAGCCTGGCCCTGATGTCCCGGCTGATTGCCGTGTCCGTCGCCTGGTAGCGAGTCGTCGGCAGCACTCCGCACATCTGGCCCGCCACGGCATGCACCATGCCGCACCGCTCCAGATGAGCGAGGTAGATCTGACGCAGCCCCAGCCGGGGCCCGCCAATCCAGTGGACCGCCCGAACCGGGCTGCCGCGTCGCCGCAGCAGTTCCAGTGCGGAGTCCAGAGTCGGATCTCCTGTCGGCCGTGGCATCACCACGGCGATACGATCCCCGTCAGGGGCTATCCGTCCTGCCAGAGCCAGCTCCACTAGCTGAGCTCCGGCGAGGCCGAGGTCGAGCGACTGCGGCTGCGCTGTGGTACCCGTGGTCGGGTCCAGAGCGAGCAGCAGAAGCTCCTCCGGAATTGTTCTGCGGCTCCTGCCCATCCATGCCTCCCCGCGTGGATGAATGACAGGGTGACCCCTCTCACATTGGTCTGTCGAGAGTGCCTGGGGGCTTTGTACGGGAACCAGTAGGTATGTCGTTCCCGTCTAGCAGCCGGGCCGGTGGTTGCACACGGGACACTGGTAGATGGTTCGGACAGCGCGGGGGTGTCCCCCGCGCCGCATGGAGGAGGCATCGGTGGCGGGCGAGTCCCCCGACAAGTCGGAGCAGCAGAAGTCGTCGGGGACGGCTCGGAGCGAGAGCGATCCGCGGCTTTCCGTCTTCCGTGAACCGCCCGCCGAAGACGCGGCCGGTACCAAGACGGACACGGCGACGGCTGTTTTCCGCACGAAGCCGTCCGAGGACGGCGAAGGCGCGAAGGCGGACACGGCTACGGCCGTCTTCCGCACGGCGCCGTCCGAGGGTGGCGAGAGCTCCGAGAGCGGTGACGACACCGAGAGTCGTGAAGATGCTGCGGGCGGTGACGGCTCGGAGTCGTCGGCGGACGCGGGTACGGACGCGGAGGTCGAGGTCGAGGGCTCTGGCGGCGCTGTGGGCGCCGAGGAGGCCGCGGAGGCCGAGGGGGCCGAGATGGACGCCGAGAGCCCGGAGAAGACGTCTGAGGCCTCGGAGAGCGCGGATTCGGTTGAGCCCGCGGATGCCGCAGCGGACGAGGAGGCGGCGGAGCCCGTCGAGCCCGTCGAGGGCGCTGAGCCCGCTGAGGGCGCCGAGGGCGGCGGCAGCGCCGGGGAAGGCGACTCGCGGCTGCGTGCGGCCGTCGCCGCCTGGGTGTCGAAGGACGACGCGGACGGCGACGCGGAGGACAGCGACGCGAAGGCCGAGGACGCGAAGGCCGACGCCTCGGACGACGCGGCGGCTGCGTCGAGCGATGCCGACGACGCCGATGCCTCGGGCGACACGGACGAGCCGTCCGATGACGAGCCGTCCGGTGGCGAGGCATCCTCCGGCGAGAAGAAGGCCGACGACGCCGACGCGGCCGAGGACGCCAAGGACGCAGGCGACGCCGAGGACGCCGACGACAAGCAGGGCATCGATCAGCCGACCGCCATCTTCAGGGCGCCCACCGCACCCCGGGTCGACCAGCCGACCACCGCGCTGAAGATCACCCCGCCCCCGTCGAAGCCGAAGTCGGAGGCCGAGTCCAAGCCCGAGTCCGCCGCCGAGCGGACCAGTAAGTTCGTACCGCTGCGCGAGGCCGACGTACGGCCGGCGACGGCGCCCGCGCCCCGTAAGCCCGAGACGCCTGCTGCCCCGGCCGCCCCTGCCGCGCTGTCCACCGCCGAGCGGACCACGCAGCAGCCGATGCCGCCCAGGCCGCCGCTCGACCTGCTGGCCGAGCTGACGAACACGCCCCCGCCGCCGGAGACGCCGGTCCGCACCGCCGTCCGCAGAGTCAAGATCTGGACCCCGCTGGTCCTGCTCCTGCTGATCGTCTTTGCGATCGCGCAGATGGTGCGCCCGCTCCCGGACCCCGAGCTCCGGATGTCGGCGAAGGACACGTACACCTTCGAGGGCGAAAAGCCGTCCCTGCCGTGGCCCGACGAGGGTCAGGGCTACATGGCGGCCACCGGGCTGGGCGAGGTGGACTCGTTCGGCGAGCAGAAGGCCGTGCCGATCGGCAGCGTGGCCAAGGCGATGACCGCGTACATCGTGCTCAAGGACCACCCGCTGAAGAGGGGCGAGAAGGGCCCGTCCATCAAGGTCGACGCCAAGGCGGAGTCGGACGGCAAGCTGGACTCGGAGGGTGAGTCGACGCTCAACACCGTCAAGGCCGGTGACGAGCTCACGGAGCGGGACGCGCTCTCCGCGATCATGATCCCCTCCGCGAACAACATCGCGCGGTTGCTGGCGCGTTGGGACGCGGGCTCCGAGAAGGCGTTCGTCAAGAAGATGAACGACACCGCCAAGTCGCTCGGCATGAGCAACACCACCTACACCGACCCGTCCGGTCTCGACGCCACCACGGTCAGCTCGGCCGAGGACCAGGTGAAGCTCGGCCAGAAACTGGTGGAGATCCCGGCGCTGATGGACATCACCAAGCTGCCGTCGTGGACCGATCCGTCGGGCAAGACCCACCGGAACTACAACACCCTCGTCCCGTACGACGGCGCCCTCGGCATCAAGACCGGCTCCACCACCAAGGCCGGTGGCAACCTGCTCTTCGCCGCGCACAAGATGGTCGGCGACACCGACCAGCTCATCGTGGGCGCCGTGCTGGGCCAGCACAAGCCGGCCATCATCGACACCGTGAACGCGGTGAGCAAGGAAGTGATGGTCGCGACGCAGGAGCTGCTGGAGAGCGCCAAGGTCGTGAAGAAGGGCGACGTCGTCGGCACCGTCTCGGACGGCCTCGGCGGCAGCGTCCCCGTGGTCGCGACCAAGGACGTCCCGGCGGTCGGCTGGCCCGGCCTCACCGTCAAGATCGAACTGACCGACGACGGGAAGACGATCCCGCACTCGGCGGCGGCCGGCACCCACGTCGGCACGCTCACCGTGGGCGAGGGCACCAGCCAGGTCAAGGTGCCCGTCGCGCTGCAGAGCGATCTGTCCGAGCCGGGCTTCAAGGACAAGCTGACCCGGATCGGCTGACCGGCCGACGGGCAACGGCCCGATGGCCGGAACGACCCGATGACAAAAGGGGGCGCCGATCCCGGCGCCCCCTTTTGTACTGCGCACGTGTTAGCGTCCCGGGGCAACTCGATGACGCACGGACGGCGTCCTCACAGGTGCATGGGTTACTGGGGGCACGGGGCGGGGCGGATTCGGGGAGACGGGGAGAGCCGTAGTGACCACTGCGGAGCCGAGGCCCGGCCATGAGGCGGCCGACAGCACAGGCACGAGGGACAGCAGCACCGGCGGACGGACGCGGACCACCACGACCGCCCGGCCGGATGCGGAAGCCGGGGACGCCCTCGCGACGCCGCGTACCGACCCGTCGCGTACCGACCCCTCGCGCAAGGCCCGCATCGGACGGCTGCTGCGGCATCCGGTGACGGTCGCGACGGCTGCCGCCGCCGTCACCCACCTGCTCTGGTTCCTCTTCTTCGCGAACAGCGGCGGCGACCTCGCGGCCCAGGACGCCTGGGCCGAGTTCGTCGGCCGGCACCCCGGTACGGCGTACAACCTCGCCTGGTACGGGGGCATGCACCCCGTCTCGTACAGCGTCGTCTCGCCGTATGTGATGTCGGTGCTCGGCGTGCGTACCACGATGATGATCGCCGGGACCGTGTCGGCGGGCCTGACCGCGCTGATCCTGGTCCGGGTCCCGGCCGTCCGCAACCCGCTGGCCTGCTCGCTCGCCGGGGTGTTCGCGTATCTGTGCAACGCGCTGTCGGGGCGGGTGACGTTCGGGCTCGGCATGATGTTCGCGGTGGGCGCGACGGCCGCGGTGTTCTGCTGGCCGTACCGCTGGCGGTACAAGCGCTGGGCGAAGGCGGCCGTCGCCGCACCGCTCGCCGGGCTCGCGACGGCGAGCAGCCCGGTGGCCGGGCTGTTCCTGGGCGTGGTCGCCGCCGCGCTGTTCCTGAACAAGCGGCGCCCCGGCGCGTACGCGCTGGGCCTGGCCCCGGTCGCGGTGGTGGGGCTGTCCGCGTGGCTGTTCCCGTTCTCCGGGACGCAGCCGATGTCCATCGCGACGCTCTCGCTGCCGTTCCTCTTCTCGGTCCTCGTCTTCGTCCTCGTGCCGCGCGACTGGAAGACGGTCCGCACCGCGGCCGCCGTGTACGGCGTCGGGACGCTGCTGACCTATGTGATCGACTCGCAGATCGGCTCGAACATCACCAGGATGGCGATGCTGTTCGCCGGAGTGGTGTTCCTCGCCGCGCTGCCGTACACCGAGCCGCGCTCCCGGCGCTGGTACGCCCTGGTCGTCGCGTTCGCCGGGCTGAACTTCTGGATCGGTTTCAAGAGCGTCGACGACATCGTCCGCACCGCCCCCACCGCCTCCTGGGCGCGTGAGCTGGCCCCGCTGGTCAACGAGTTGCAAGAGGTCGGCGCCGAGCGGGGCAGGGTCGAGGTCGTGCCCGCGAGCAGCCACCGGGAGGCCTCCGCGCTCGCGCCGTACGTCAACCTGGCCCGAGGGTGGAACCGGCAGGCGGACATGGAGCGCAACCCGCTCTTCTACGACGGCACCCTGAACAGCACCAACTACCACCAGTGGCTCGACCGTTGGGCGGTGCACTACGTGGTGCTGCCCAAGGGGACGCCGGACTCCAGCGGCGCGGTGCAGGAGGCGCAGCTGGTCGACGAGGGGCTGCCGTATCTGAAGCCGGTGTGGTCCGATGCCAACTGGCGGCTCTTCGAGGTGGACAGCCCGGTGCCGCTGGCCGATCCGCCGGCCACGGTGGACCGGGCCGACGCGGGCGAGCTGACCATCCATGTGAAGAAGCCGGGCCGGATCCTGATCCGTGTCCCGTACTCGCCCTGGCTCGCCCTGGTCGACAGCGAGGGCAACAGCGTCGAGCGGCCGCAGGAGACCGAGGAGTCCAAGCAGCGTACGGACGAGGGCACTCCGCGGACCTTCGTCAACACCAACGGCTGTCTGCTCAAGGCCGAGGAGGACGCGGACGGCGACGAGTGGACGGAACTGCTCGCGCCGCGCCCGGGTGTGTACCGGCTGACCTCCCCCTACCAGCTGTCACCCGGCACACCGTGCCCGGAGGAGCTGCGCTGACGGTCCTCGGCCCGGCGTTCGAGGGGCTGTGGCCCGTACGGGAAACGGGCCTCACGGAGCCGGTTTCGCGGCCATAGTGGAGACATGAGCCTGACCACTGGCGGAGAACCGCCCGGCCCTGTGCGGTTCTACCTCGCGTGCGACCGCGGACGCTGCTCGGCGCGGGCCGTGTTCGACCTGGTCATCGCGGAACCGCCGCCGGACATCGAGGCGGACCTGTTCGGCCATGTGCTGCACAGCGCGACCGTCGCCTCCCCGTACATCGAGGAGCTGGGCTGGGTCTTCGTCCAGCAGGAGGGCTACCGGTGCCCGAACTGCGCCTCCCCGGGCCGTCGTCCGCGGTCGAGGGACGTCACGTCCTCGTGATCCGGGACGGTTCGGCGGGGGCCGAAGCGTCCCGGATCTAGCGTCGAACCATGACGAACACCGAGCACGCCCCCGGCACCTCTGCCGCCCCCGGTACCTCTGCCGTGCCGGACACCTCTGCCGTGCCGGACACCCTCTCCGCACCCGGCAGCACCCCCGACAACGTCGACGAGGCACCGGCGACCGACGAACGTGACCCCGCTCAGCTCCTGACGGCCATGGTCGACCACGTCCTGGCCCTCGCCGCGACCTGGACCGACTGGGACGGCAGCCCCGTCCCCGCAGGTGACCGGATCTACACCCCGCACAAGGCGATCCGTCGCGTCGCCGACCACATGGTCGACCATCTCGCGGAGATGGAGGCGCGGATCGTGGGCGAGGAGACACAGCCCGACCACTGGCACGCCTCGGCGACCACCACCGAGGCCGACCTGGCCCCGTTCACCGCGGCCGACCTGGACGAGGCACGCAGCCGGCTCACCCGCCTGGCCAGGATCTGGGCGAACCGTCTGGACACCCTGACGCCCGACGAGCTCGACCGCTCGGCCGGAACCGGCTGGACCTTCCGTCAACTCGCCTTCCACCTGGCCGAGTCGGCCTACTACGCGGACTCCGTGGGCGACCTGACGGCGAAGCCGTGACGGCCGGCGCGCCTGTTCCGCCTGTTCACTGAGAACGTCGCCGAAGACGTCACGGACGCCGGGCCAGAATCCGGTTCAGCGGCGGTTCCCCCGCCAGTACGGCACCGATCGTCACCCCGAAGGTGATCGCGGCACACACGACGATCAGCCAGGTCAGCAGCGTGAGCACCAGGCCCAGGGAACCGTACTCGTGCAGGGCGCGATTGAGCGCGGCCGGCAGGTAGAGCGGGGCGGTCAGCGCGAGGGCGCTGGTGGCTGCCGAGGCCAGGACCGCTCCGGGCAGCAGTGACAGCCAGGAGACGCGGCCGGCCAGCAGCAGGTGCTGCGTCCACAGCCACACCCCCGTGCTCACGAGGAAGAGCAACGGGATGCCCAGCCACGCACCGACGCCGAAGCCATCGCGTACCGGTCCCTGCAACAGGACGACCAGGACCAGTACGAGCAGCCACACGATCCAGCGCCAGGCCGCGATCCTCGTGCCCGCTCTCGGAAGCCGCCACGCCCGCTCGCAGACCCGGGCCATGGCGCGGCTGAAACTGGTGGCGGAGAGCAGCGTCACCATCAGACCGATGGTGCCGCTGGTCTCGTGCAGGCCGCCGTCGGCGGAGCTCTCCAGCACCTGGCTCAGTTCCGCGTCCGCCTGGCCGGTCAGGCCGAACATGGCGCGCAGTGACTCCAGCAGCTGGTCGCGGACGCCGGCCGGCGTGAAGGCGGCGAACGCGAACAGCAGGGGCACGGAGGCCAGGAACGCCTGGGCGGCGAGCCGGGTCGCCGCGTCCAGGAGGTTCGCCGACAGCAACCGGGCCGTCAGCTGGCTCACGACGGGGAAGTGCTGCTCGACACGGGCACGCAGCCGCTCCAGCCATGCCGGGAACGCCATGGCGCCTCCGTCTCCCCTCGTTCTCCTGCCGGTGGTTCACCCGCTCCACCGAGCATGCGGTCCGCCGGGCCCCACCGCCCTGGGACGCGTCGGCCCGCGTACAGCTCGGGGCGCCGTTCCCCCGTACGGCGTACACCCGGTCGTGGTGCCGGGAGGCCCGGGTGAGGGTGGCATGGGCCGAGCCCACCGGCCCCGGAGTCCTCTGCGAGGGAGATCGACATGCCCTGGAACACCGAGACAAGGCCCGCGGAGCCGGGGATCGACACCGCCGAGACCAAGCCCGCGGAGCCGGGGATCGCGGAGGCCAACCGGTCGGTGCGGCGGCGTTTCCCCTTCGACGACGACCAGGATTTCCAGGACGCGCGGCGCGGCTTCATGGGCACGGCGCCGGAGAGCGTCGTCCGCGACGCCGAAGGACGCACGGTGTGGGACCTGGATGCCTACGGCTTCCTGGCGCAGGACTGCCCGGACACGGCCAACCCCAGCCTGTGGCGGCAGAGCAGACTGTGTTCCGACCACGGCCTGTTCGAGGTCGTGGAGGGCATCTACCAGGTGCGCGGCTTCGATCTGTCGAACATGACGCTCGTCGAGGGTGAGCGCGGCGTCCTCGTCATCGATCCGTTGCTGTGCGCCGAGACGGCCGCCGCGGGCCTGGCCCTGTACCGCGGCCATCGCAGGGACCGGCCCGTGACGGGTGTGCTGTACACCCACAGTCACATCGACCACTTCGGTGGCGTACGCGGTGTGGTGACCGACGAGGACATCGCGGGCGGCGTACCGGTCCTCGCCCCGCAGGGCTTCCTGGAACACGCCGTCAGCGAGAACGTCTACGCCGGTACGGCCATGGGCCGCCGTGCCGCCTACATGTACGGCGCGGCGCTGCCGAAGGGGGAGCGCGGGCAGATCGGCGCGGGGCTCGGGCAGACCACCTCCACCGGTGCGGCCGGCCTGATCCCGCCGACGGTGGACATCACCCGCACCGGGCAGACGGAGACCGTCGACTCCATCCGGATGGTCTTCCAGCTGACCCCCGGCACCGAGGCACCGGCGGAGGTGAACATCCACTTCCCCGACCACGCGGCGCTGTGCATGGCGGAGAACGCCACCCACAACCTGCACAACCTCCTGACCCTGCGCGGTGCCCAGGTCCGCGACCCGCGGGTGTGGGCCCGCTACCTCACCGAGGCGGTCGATCTCTTCGCGGAATCCAGCGAGGTCGCCTTCGCCTCGCACCACTGGCCGGTGTGGGGCCGCGAGCGCGTGACGGCGTTCCTGGCCGAGCAGAGCGACCTGTACGCCTACCTCCACGACCAGACCCTGCGCATGCTCAACCAGGGCCTGACCTCCGTGGAGATCGCCGAGCGGATCCAGATGCCCCCGGCCCTGGAGCGGGCCTGGCACACCCACGGCTACTACGGCTCCGTCAACCACAACACCAAGGCCGTCTACCAGCGTTACCTGGGCTGGTTCGACGGCAACCCGGCGCATCTGTGGGAGCACCCGCCTGCCGAGTCCGCCCGCCGGTACGTGGAGTTCATGGGCGGCGCCGACGAAGTCCTGCGCCGCGCCCGGCAGTCCTTCGCCGACGGGGACTTCCGCTGGGTGGCCCAGGTCGTCAACCACGTCGTGTTCGCCGACCCGGACCACGCCGAAGCCCGCGCTCTCCAGGCCGACGCACTGGAACAGCTCGGCTACGGCAGCGAGAACGGCACCTGGCGCAACTTCTTCCTCATGGGAGCCCTGGAACTGCGCCACGGCAAGGTCGGCACCCCCATCGACACCGCGTCTCCCGACCTCCTGGCCGCGCTGACCCTGGACCAGCTCTTCGACGCACTCGCCATCCGGCTCGACGGCCCGCGCAGCTGGGACGCGGACATCGCCGTGCGCTGGAACCCGAAGGGCGGTGACCCGGTCACCCTGCGCCTGCGCAACGGCGTCCTCGGCCACGTCACCGGCACCGGCCCCGCCGCGGCCGGCCCGGACGTCGAGATCACCCTCGACGAGGCGGACCTGCGCGCCGTCCTGCTCGGCACCGTCACCCCGGCCGAACTCGCGGCCCGGGACACCGTCAAGGTCGTCGGCGACATCGGGAAGCTCACCGAACTGCTCGGCCACCTCGGCGACCCGGACCCGGACTTCGCCATCGTCACACCGTGACCCGAAGGCCGGACGGCCCTGCGGCGGACAGGAACAGGGCCTGGCCGGCGACGACGTGCGAGTCACCGTAGAAGGAATGAAGGACCGCCCCCTCGACGGGGATCTCCTCGTGCGTCCGCTGGGGGACTGCTGGACCCCCGCTCTGTGCCTGCCGCTAGAGTGCGATGCTTGTTCGATTTTCCGCGGGGCGGAGGGGGAGGCTCTGTGAGTGCGCAACTGAGAGACACGGCCGGTGAGTTGGCGGAGATATTGTGGCGGGAACACACCGTGTACCGAGAGCGGTCCGGCGGTGTGGTCATCCGGGGTGAGCATGTACGGCGGTGGATCAGCCTCGCTCCGGCGGGGGGCCGGGACGAGGTCCTCGTGCGCGCGGGGCGCATCCTGGACGGCGGCACCACCGCTCCGGCGCGTTCGGAGGCTGTGGTGCCCCTTTCCGCCGGTACAGGCGTGCTCGCCGCGACCTGCCGTCGCCTGCTCGCCGAGACGGCGGCCGATGTGGCACCGGTCGCGCCAGGACGGGCAACGCCCGGGCGGTCCAAGCGGTCCAATCGGTCCAGGCGGTCCAAGCGGTCCAATCAGTCCGGGAAGGCCGCGCGGCCCAAAGGCAGTGGGAAACACACCAGTTTCGGTTCATGGGTGATCCTCACCTGCGTCGCCGGTGTGATCGCCCTGTACGTCTACAGCACCGCGATGCACGGCTGACCAGTGCTACAGGGGCAGATCAGCCTGGCCGCACGGGAAGGGGCGTGTCGCCGGCCCTTGAACGACCCCTATCGGTTGATGAAAAGCGACCCCTTCGTGCTGCTGGACCGCCGTGAACGGCTGCCCCGCATGTGGAGGCACGGGTCCGGTCAACCGCTCGCTCGATCTTCGCAAGATGGGCTGCAACGATCGGGATTGCCTCGTCGTACTCGCTGGGGTCCGCGGCCATGGGCTCAGCCGATCAGCACCGACCGATCGGGTTGAGGCCGGCGCCAAGCCATCAGCTTGGGAAGCTGCGGTCATTTGGGATTGGTTCAGGCGCTGACCTGGGTGAACGGTCTAGATGGGGCCTCGCCGGGCCAGGCTGCTTTCCCCGTGCTTCCCCGCTGGATCTGGTGCGCTTGTGGTGCGGGGTCCTCACATGCCGTATGCGCTCCAGAGCCTGTTCGGCCGTAGGGAGCACCGCGCAGGGCCATAAGGCGCAATCCGGGATGAAGTATGTGATGTCGTGCGGTACATGGGGCACCTTTCGCTTGCCCTCCCGCCCGCGGCGCCTCATCGCCCCATCCTGTTGGCCGGACGTTCGCGGCGGGCGACTTCAAAAGGAGTGACATGCTCACGCGTAAGTCCCTCGCTCGGACCGCCAAGGTGCTCTGTATGGGCACCGTCGCCACGCTGGCCCCCATCGCGCTGGCCACCCCCGCTTCGGCCGCGATTCTGCCCGTGGCGTGCAGCGAGGCCGCCTTGCAGAGCGCCATCGAAACCGCCAACAGCATCCCTGGAAGCGACACGCTCAACCTGGCGCCCCGCTGCACTTACCGGCTGACCACCGAGCTGCCCGCCATCACCTCGCCGATCGTCATCAACGGCAACAGCGACACGATCACCCGTGTGTCGGGAACGTTCCGTATCCTCACCGTGGACGGCGGCAACCTGACCCTGGTAGGAGCCACCCTCACCAACGGCGACGCCACGGGCAGTTCGATCCAGAACGGCGCCGGTGGCGCCATCGTCGTCACCGGCAATGGCTCCCTGAGTCTTATCGGCGCCCTGATCGCGAGGAATCACGCCAACTTCGGCGGCGGCATCAGCGTTTTCGGTGGCTCCCAGGCGCAGGTGAACGGGAGTGCCTTCACGGGCAACACCGCCGCAGTGAACGGCGGCGCCATCGCCAGCGACGGCAGCACGGCCGTCAGCTTCAGCAACCTCAGCGGGAACACGGCCGGCAACGTGGGCGGTGCCATCGCCAACACCGGAACGCTGACGGTCAACGGCAGCACCCTCATCAACAACACCGCGCCGAACGGCGGCGGCGGTCTCGCCAACGGCGTAACCGCCCAGCCAGGCGGAACCTCCACCGTGACCGCCAGCGTCATCAGCGGCAACTCGGCCAGCGGCGTGAACCCCGGCGGCATCTACAACAACCAGGGCACCGTGACCCTGCGTATCACCGTGGTCATCCGCAACACCCCGAACAACTGCCTCAACAGCCCGACCACGGTCCCCGGCTGCCGCAACTGACCTCCGGCACCCGTCGCCGACTACCGTCGCGCGGTCCGGTGTGCACCCGACACAGATCTTGAGAACCCGTCGTGACAGCGATGCCACCATGGGCTCAAATCCCAAACCCACCGCGCAGGTTGAAGGCCCCTGGCCAGCAAAATCGGTCGAGGGCCTTCGTCGTGCACGTTGCCTGTTGATGACCGCGATTCCCGTGAATCCTCGGTCTATCAGGCACGGATGGGGCACAGTCGCACGCGGGCTTTGAGGTTGGTCCTCATCCTTATCAGGTCGATCACGGTGGCCAGTGATCGTGACCAAACCGGTCGACGCCGAAGCCCGGCGAACGTTGACTGCGCCGCCGCGATATCGACACCGCCGGGCGGGTGGTCCTGGTCCAGCGGGCTCAGGCCGAGATGCAGAACGGTAGGCTTTTCGACAAGGCTCCGAAGCCGGCGGCCGGCGTCCGTCCCGTCGCCTTCCCGGTCGAGATCCTGGCCGACGTCATCGAGCACCTGGAACGCTCCGCGGGTGCCGGTCGCGACGGCCACGTCTTCCTCGGCCCCCAGGGGGACAGCTGCGGCGCAGCAACTTCCGGGACGGCTGGATCAAGGCGCGCAAGAAGGCGGGCATCGCTGCCGATGTCCACTTCCACGATCTGCGGACACGGGGAACAACCTGGTCGCTGCTACGGCGAGCACGCGTGAGCTGATGACGCGCATGGGGCACAGCACCGCCCGCGCCGCGCTGATCTACCAGCACATGACGGCTGACCGGGACCGTGCGATCGCCGATCGGCTGGGGGCGGTGATCCGCAAGCAGCAGGGGGACGCCGGCACGTAGTGACACGTACATGGCACGGCCTGATCATGCGAAAGGGCCAGTTCGAGAGGATCAAGCCTCTGAACTGGCCCTTAGTGCTGTGCCCCCGGCAGGATTCGAACCTGCGACACCCGCTTTAGGAGTTCGATCTACGCCCGCCCCTGGGGCCGTCGACGGCTTGTCCGACGGTCGCCCGGGGGCGCTGCCGTATGCCGCCGTTCGGGCTCGTTGATGTCAGCGGTGGATGTCAGGTTCCTTCGCCTGGCCTGTCCTCTCTAGGGCCGACGGTAGGCAGACGCGTCGACGCCATGCTCAGGCATCCTGCTGAAGGTCACGTAAGTGGGGTGCTCGGGATCGCCGACCTCCATGAGGGCGAACAGATCTAGGTCATGGTTCGCGAACCGATGCAGGTACTGAAGGAACAGCTCCAGTTCGTCGTCGGACAACCGTTCCTCGTGCCGCTCGTTGCGCATGTGCTGCCCGCCTTGTTCGGCTATCGATTGATGGGGATCTCGTAGACGACCTCGCACAGGGCGGCGGGCACCACAATGTCGGCCGTCTCCACGGGATGCCCCTCGTCGCTGTAGTACGTCCGTCGGATGTGCGTGACGAGTGCGGCCTTCTGGATGCCGAGTAGCGACGCCTCCTCGGCGGTCGCCTGCCTCGGCTCGGGCTGCTCCACTGAATGGCTGACGGTGACCCCGATCGTGGCCATACGGTTCACGACGCCCGTCCCCGCATGAGGCCCTCCTTCGGGCAGGACGATGAGAGTGCCGGCGGTGAGGTCGTACGGCTCCCAGCTCGTCGACAGCTGCACCGGCCTGCCGTCCGCCAGGAACTCGTACGCAGTGCGCACGCACAACTCGCCTTCAGTGATGCCGAGTCGCGTCGCGATGTCTGCAGGGGCCGGCACTTTGGCGTCCGTCCGGCTCTCCCAATCCCCTTGTCTGCCAACGGCCTTCATGTCGGTCCGGAAGGGCGACCCGGTCGTCTGCTCGCGCGCCGACGACCGCACCACCCGCACCCGCTGTCGGGGCTCGGCGACATAGGTGCCGGAACCGGCGCGACCCTCCAGCACTCCTTGGGAGATCAGCAGTTCCTGGGCCCGGCGGACCACGTTCTCGCCCACGCCGCACTCCTGGCCGATCTGAGACCGGGAAGGCAGGCGGTCTCCCGGCTCCCACACGTGCTCAACGATCCGCCGCCGGAGTTCGTCGGCGATGCGGAGATAGGGCGGCTGCTCAGGCATATGGAAAATCTAGTCCACTAGCTCTAACCTAGTTAACTAGCTTCACTAAAGGTGATCGCTGGTGACGGAGGCTGCCCTGTGCCCGCTTCGGGAGTTAGCGCGGCGGCCATCGCTGCCCGACTGTCCGCCCTCGGGCTGCCCGCGCGAACGGAGGAACGAACCCGGCATACGTCGGTGGAAGCGCAGGTGCCCGATGCGCTCTCCGCCGAGTCATGGCGGGAGGTTCTTGCCGCGGTGGCTGAGGCTGATCGGTTCGGACTTCTCGCCACCAGCTTGAACGGCCGCACCTTATGGGCGGTCGTACGCAAAGAGGTCCCCGCGACGGGCGATGTCGGGGGACCGAGCTATCAGCGATAGGAGCTGAACAGCGTGCTCAACCGTATCCGCCGCGCCTTCGCTCTCGCCAGGGTGCGTTACTGCTCAAAAGGCAGGCACCGCCGCGCGTTAACGCCCTCCTGCCCTCCGGCGTCCCCACTCGCCTCCCATGAATCCGTTGGCGTGCCGGCTCCCTTCCTGGGCTGGGCAACTGCCGACGTGGCGCCCCACCGAACCGTGCTCAGGGGGGAAGACGTCGCGCTCGTCCGCCCGTACGTGCTGGCGTCGGAAAGGCGCGTTCGGGCAGGCGCGATGATCACTGCTTCTCACCTGCCGCCGGATGGCTGGGCGTTCCTCGCGGGAGGCCACTGATGCCACCTCGTCGACAACCACACGTCTCAGGTACCTCAGCCGTCTCCTATCGCTCAACCGATTGCAGGATCGGCACACACGCCTCCTGCACGGAATCCTCCCCGGCCTTGGTATCGGACGACCTCCCGGTGATCTGCGAAGCGTGTGACTGCCCGTGTCACTCCTCTCCTGGCCCGTCCACGCCCACGGAGGTGACGCGGTGAGCGCTTGGGCCCCTGGCGGCGTGCTGGTCTCCAGCATCGAGATCACTGCGGCCACCGTTCGGCGAGGCGACGTCATTCAGCTTGGCGGCCAGGCCTGCCGGGTGGGAGATCTCATTCAGCTTCCCCAGGGAGCGAAGCAATTGCTCTTCGAGTCGGGTGAGCTGCTGACCATGCACGCGCGTACCCGGCTCGTAGCCATGCGCATGTTGAGAAGGCGGTGACCGGCTCCATGCGCTCACGCCACCGCGACATTGCCGACGACCTTCGTCAGCAGATCACCACCGGCCGCATTCAGCCCAGCGAACGTCTTCCGTCCGAAGCCAACCTTGCCGACCAGTACAAGGTCAGCACGGTGACCCTGCGGAGAGCCCTCGCCGTGCTCCAGAGCGAAGGCCTCGTCGAGAAGATCCACGGCAAAGGCAACTTCGCCCGTCGCCCTCACCGCAAGATCTTGTACGTCGGCGGCTGGGGCACTTTGGACCCGTGGACAGCCGCTGAGCCGGCATTGCGCGTCACTGTCCGCAGCACCACCGTTCAGGCCCAAGCACACCTCACGGCCCTGCTGAAGGTGCCCGCAGGCAGTCCCATCGTGGAGACCACCTGCATCAGCCACGAAGGGGAGTCTCCGCACGGCCTGGCTCGCATCTACATGCCGCGAGACCTGGTCCCGGCCGGAGTGCTCGATGACGACTCCATGTGCCGAGACGCAGTCACAAGATTCGCCGTCCTTGCCCCGCCGCCGACCGCTCTCCGAGAGACCGTATGCGCTCGTCCCTCGACACCGGACGAAGCATCGACCCTTCGCGTCAGCCCGGCGTCGGTCGTCCTATCCATCACCCGCATCGCCACCGACTCCACCGGTCGAGTCATCGAAGTCACGCTCTTGGCGTTCCCCGGGGATCGCGTAGACGCCGTCTTCACTACCCACCCCGTGACCGACGAGAGGCAGACCCAAGAATGACAGCACCGAACGAACTACGACTCCTCCCGTGGACGGGCCCGGACGGCAAGCCGTGCTACCTGAGTACCGACGACCAGGGCGGCTACGTGTCCCGCCTGGCGGACAACATCGAAGCGGTCCAACTCGGCACGGCGGCCGGACTGCTGGAAGAGGTCTCCGAAACCCTCGACGACGAGGACGCGACCCTTGACGAGATGCGATGCCTGGTTAAGGAGCTGACCGGGGCTCTGCGGGACATACTCCGCGTCGCAACCAGCCGCGGCCGCCTCCTGGCGGCGAGCGAACCGCGTGAGCCCGCCTACTGATTTACGCTCCCGCTGACCTGCACAGCAAGAGAAGCCCACGGCTCTGACCAGCTCAGACGTCGTGGGCTTCTGGCGTTGTCTGCCGACTTCGGCTGACCTTGGACAGCCCAGGACCGCTTCGTCCCGAAGCAATTGGGTCCGCTCGCTGTCCTTAGGCTGCTGTGCCTGTTACCTGCGCTGATGGTCCACTGACGTCCACGGGTGTTCGCGGTTGTGTGTCGCCGTTGTCACGCAGCTAGACACTCAGGCGTCGTGCGATCCCTCACTCCTCGCCAGGCGGTTCGAGCAGGTCGCGGGTGAGCCGGGGGACGGGGTGTACCGGAAGTCGACTTCGTCTGACCCGGTGGGTGCTGCCTAGTCAACTGCGAAGAAGGGATTTCCCCTCACACGAGGTGCCGCGTCGTTCGGGCTGGCCGTACTGACTGCCGTCCTACTGCGGGTCAGATGACGTCGGCCTGCCCCTGATGCGGCTGCTCCAACTGTTGTTCCCGCTTGCGCTGCTCCACCCGCAGCATCTCTACGTTCTCCGCGAACCTCTCCAGGTTTACCGCCGCGTCCGCATCCGAGTATGGCGCAATGCCCAGATCGAAGGCCGTGACGTGCTGCTCTACCTGGTCCGCGGTCTGCTGAAGGTTGTATGCCCGCTCACGAAATTTAAAATAGCCCGTCACCGCAGTTGCGAACGCCAGGAACGACCCCAGCACGATCAGGATCGTCTTACCCGGCTGCGGGGTCTCCCAGAAAGCCGTAGTCGCCGTGGTGCCCACGGACGCGAAGAACACCCCCCACTGGAACCAGTTATGAATACGCCGGTAGAACCGCGTATCCCGCCTCAGACGCTCCACCACCCGCGGTATGCGCTCCCGGTAGCTGTTCCTATGCTCCCGTGTGGGGCGCGCCTGTGAGGCGTTGAGGATCCATCGGTCATGGATGATCTCCAGTTCTCTGCGGAGCAGAAACACCGACCTGACACCGTGTTTCTCGTCCTTCACCCGCAGAAGGAAGCCGACCAGGAACACCACCACTAGGACCAGCATCACCGCGATGGTCACGATGTTGAACGTACGTAGGTCCGGCACTTCTTCCGGCCACAGGTTTCCCCACCCGGCCACTGCCAGAACTAGCGGCGTCACCGCAAGTGGTCCCAGCCGGAGCCATCGCGACAGAAGAGCCCTGCGTATACGGCGCTCCGCTGTCGCTACGTCCCGACGGTAGGTGATAACGCTGTTCGCGTACTCGTGCTGTTGAGTGGGCTCTAGGCTCCATCCGTATTCTCGTTTTGGGTCATTGAGGGATTCAATGACCTCTTCAACGAGGCGGCCCCAGGTGGAATCCGAGTCCGCGGTGAAAAGGCTCTCAAGTCGTACGTACCGCTTGTATCGGTCAGGTGACCCATACCTTCGATGGAAGACGTATGCGCCGTCACTGGCGTATCTGACCTGCCTGGCTATTTGGACATCTATGGTCCACTTGAGTTCTTCTCTATCGGTCTTCCAAGCAGCGGAGAGGATCGCGGCTACGCCCTCCCAGGTCAATACGAAGTCCTCGGGGAGGGGGGTGAGCATGCCGGCCTCGGATAGCCGCTGGTCTTCGTATTCGAGGTGACGCAGGACATCACCCACCCACGGTTCGTAACTGCCAGCGGTCTCGGGTTCATATTCGCGCGGCACGTCGGTAAGGCCAGACATCTTGGAGTGGCTCCCGGTCGAGGGTGGTGGTGTGCGTCGATGGCACGCTACCGCCACCCTGTTCTCCACAAGCGCATAACTCTCGTGCTGGGGAGTGGAGTTGCCCACCCCTGCCCCTGAAAGGCGCCTCAGGCCTCGCGCTTGCACGCTCGCTCAACCCACCACTTACCCCAGCTCCCATCCCGTCCGCCTTCGACCCACACTCCGTGGAGCGGTCGTGGTTCAGGGCGTCAAGGTGGAGCGCGCCACTGTACGAACGACCTTGACGCCCTGGGCCGCGACTGCTCGGCTCTGCCTGGGTCGAAGGTGGTCGGGATGGGAGCCTCACGACGCTCGCCCCGCTCCGGCCGGCACTTGCGAACGGTGCCCCGTCCATCCCGGAGTCTGAGCGCCCCCGCCGGAGGCACCCTCTTGAAGTCGCGGGCTTGGTTCTCGTCTCATGCCCCTCGGGCCTATCCAGTTGTGGGCGCGCGTCGGCGGCGGCAGCGCCGAGCGGGCCGAAGGCAGGAGCGCGGGCGCAGCCAGAGCCGGGAAGCGCGCCCGGCGGAGCGGAGCGCAGCCGGGTGCCTTGATGAAGTAGGGAAAGTCTTATCCCGTTGGGATGAGGTGCTTGCCGTCGCGGCTTCGTACGCGGGGGCCGTTGCTGTCCAATGCGTCCAGAAGCCTGATTGCGTAGACCTCGGGCATGCTCGCTGACCTCGTCGGGTGTGGGCCATGAATCGGCTGTGGACTTGCCGGAGGTGCGTTCGGTGCTGCCGGAGGGCTTGCAGCGAAAGACCAGGGCGGCGATGCCTCGGGTCGTGTTCTTGTAGACGCCGGTGAGTTCGTCCACCTTGACGTGGGGTCCTGTCTCTTCCCAGACTTCGCAGATCAGCATCACCACGGATGTGTGCACGCACGTCGTCCGGAACACGCAGCGCGAAGCCATGAGGCACATGGACCGGCTGCTCAGGAGGCGTCCCGGTCGTCAGTGACCGCCGCCGTTGATGTCAGATCTGGATGTCAGAAGGGGTCCACCTCCGAAAATCCGGAGGTGGACCCCTTCTGAACTGGTGCCCCCGGCAGGATTCGAACCTGCGACACCCGCTTTAGGAGAGCGGTGCTCTATCCCCTGAGCTACGAAGGCGAGGCGGGGATCTGTGGGAAAAGTGTAGGGAATAGCAGGAATGCTGCTGATCCCGGACGCATTGCCCCACTGATCCAGCGGCGCGCCAGCGGAGTGGCACACCGCCGCCAGTGTAGCGGGTGGGGCTGTGCGGGCGAGGGGGTTACCCCGCCCGGCGTCAGGAGGACAGCTGCCCGACCTGCGGCCGGGCAGCTGTCCTCCTGCGAGGCTCACGTGCTGTGCCGACGGAGATGGGGTTGGTCATCCAGGCGAAGTCGAGGTGGATGGGCAGGGCTCCGCGTCGGCGGAGACGGCCCGACGGGTGAAGGCCCTCCGGCCCCAGCTGAGTCTGGGGTGCCACTCCCACCTGTACGAGCTCGGGCCCCCGTGCGGCCAGGTACGGGCCTGGCGGACCGAGGCCGACGATCTCGTCCGAGAGCTGGCCCACTGACTGGCCGATGATCTCGTCCGAGAGCTGACCTGCTGACTGGCCGACCATCTCGTCCGAGAACCGATCCACTGACTGTTCGTCACCATCTGGTTTCTGATAGTTGTTTCAGCGGGGTACGGGCACATGCCCGTGGCGGTGTCCCCCGGCACCGCAGGGAGGACGCACATGAGCACCATCACTCGGGACGAGATCCTCGCCGGCGAGCAGCGGGCGGTGGACCACGCGTACGACTGCTACGCCACGAAACTGGCTGAGCTGAGCGGTACCTCGGCCGCCACCGCCTCGGCGAGCGGCAAGGACGGGATCGCCAACCGGGCCGAGGCGGAGGCTCGTGCAGAGGCCTACGGAGGGCTCGGCGACGAAGCCCTGGTCTTCTCCCGTGTCGATGCGCCGGAGGACCCGGGAGGAGACCCCCGTCCCTGGTACATCGGGCGCCGCGGCGTGCACGACGCCTCGCACGAGCCGGTGGTCCTGCTGTGGACCAGCCCCCTGGCGAAGAGGTGGATCGAGACCCGGCCCGAGAATCCGGGCGAGGTGGTCCTGCGCCGGCAGCTCCGCTGCGTGCAGCGGATCGTCGAGAGCTACTTCGACGAGATCTGCCGGCCGACGCCCGCTCCCGTGCCCTCGGCCGTACCCGAGCCCGCCGCCGTACCCGAGCCCGCCGTCGTACCCGAGCCCGCCGCCGTACCGGAGCCCCGTCGGGCCGCCGATGACAGCGCGGCGGAGGAGACGGACGCGTCCCCCGTCCCGGAGCGCACGTCGGCCCCCACCTCCGGCGATGTCGTACGACGCCGGCGGCGGAAGGCGCTCCAGCCGGACGACTTCCTGCTGCGGGAGCTCCAGCGGTCGCGCGGTGGTCGGATGCGGGACATCGTCGAGACCATCCGCCGTGACCAGATGGAGCTGGTCACCGGCTCGCCCTCGGACATCCTCGTCGTGCAGGGCGGCCCCGGTACCGGTAAGTCGGCGGTCGGTCTCCACCGGGTGACCTGGCTCGTCAACAACGAGCACTTCAAGGCCCAGGACATCCTCGTCATCGGCCCGCACCAGCGGTTCCTCGACTACGTCGGCCAGGTCCTCCCCACCCTCGGCACCCGGGACGTCAACGCCGTCCAGCTGGACCGGCTGTGGGAGGGCGAGATTCTCGGTGCCGACCCGCCGAAGGCGCGTCTCGTGAAGTCGGACGAACGCATGGCGGCCGTGCTGCGGCGCCGCGTCGAGAGCGACTACCGCCCCGAGGCTCTCGACGCCCTCACCGTCGCCCCCTCTTTCGAGGGCGACGAGCCCGCGATCGTCGTCACCGCGGGCAGTACGACCCTTCGCGTGCCGAAGTCCGAGGTCCTCGCCCTCCTCGACCGGGCCCACGCCGCCGACGGGCCCTTCCGGGAGCGGCGCGACCGTTTCCGCGGCCTCTTCGTCGACCGGCTCCTCCAGGAGCTCGCCGACATCGCACCACGCCGCGGGCAGGCCGGCACGATCCGCCGCGACCTGGAACGCAACCGCCGGGTCGAGCGCCTCGTCGAACGCGTCTGGCCGTCCCCCGGACCCCGGGAGGCCCTTCGCAGCCTCTACGACTCGGCCGACCTCCTGCGGGACTGCGCCGACGGCATCCTCGACGAGGACGAGCAGGCGGCCCTGCTGCGGGCCCGCGCCGCCAGCGCCGACGCCGATCCGTGGACCCTCGACGACCACGTCTGCCTCGAAGAGCTCCGGGTGCTGATCAGCGGCGACAACCCACCGCGATACGGCCACATCGTCGTCGACGAGGCACAGGACCTCACGCCCATGCAGGCCCGCTCCCTGCGGCGGCGCTGTGCCGTGGGCGGCTCCATGACCGTCCTGGGCGACCTCGCGCAGGCGACGGGCGCCCACATCCCGACGAGCTGGGACCTGCTCGGCGCGCTCCTCTCCGACCACGGCGACTGGAGCGTGGCCCAGCTCACCACCAGCTACCGCGTCCCCGCCGAGATCATGGAGTTCGTTGCTCCGCTCGCACGGACGATCGCTCCGGCCCTGCCGTACCCGCAGGCTGTCCGGGAGACGGGAGCGAACGCCGTACGGACCGTGGCGACCGAGCCGTGGAAGCTGCTCGACGACACCGTCGCCCACGTGGCCCGGCTTGCGGACACCAGTGACGGCAGCACCCCCCGCTCCGTGGCCGTCATCGTTCCCGACGACTCGGACTGGCTGGACGCCATCAGCCGCAGGATCGGCGAGGACGGCGACATCGGCGAGGACGGCGACATCGGCGAGGACGGCGACATCGGCGAGCGGAACCGTGAGGCCGTCTCCGTGCTGGCCGCAGCTCAGGTCAAGGGCATGGAGTACGACCACGTCCTGGTCGTCGAGCCCGCCACGATCGCCGACCGCGGTCCCGCCGGGCTGCGCCAGTTGTACGTGGCCCTCACCCGCAGCACCCAGAGCCTGACCGTCCTGCACACCGCCCCGCTGCCGGAGGCGCTCACCGGTTCCGGGGACACCGAGGCACCGACGGCGCCCGATGCCCAGCTGGAGGGCGGCGGGGTCGGAAGGCTTCCCCGGATCGGTACCGATGTCCGGGTCGAGGTCGTGGAGCGGGCCCCGGGCGGTCGCTTCAAGGTCAAGCCGGTGTCGCCGGTGATCGACCGACCGCTCGTCCTCACCGTCCGCCATGGATCGGTTCCTCCGCTGCGGGGCGAGACGCTGGACTGCTGGGTGCTCGCCAACGAGACGACCCAGACGGTACTCACCGCCGACCAGCGCGGTCGCTCGCCCGTTTCGGAGCGGATGGCAGGACGCTACCTCGCGGCACTGGATGTTCTCGGAGAACTGACCGAGAGCGACGGCGACGTCCCCGACGCCCGCATCCGGCTCTCCGAACTCCAGGGCATGGCCAACCGCATCCTCCGACGGGACCAGGCCGACTGGGTTGACGTGCTTCACCTGTTCGGCGATCCGAACAGAGAACGGCTCGGAGTTCTTCGCGACCTCGCCGCGACCACCAACCGTGCGCTCAAGGAGGGCACTTTCGACGCGGACCGGCTCGCGAAGGGGCTGGCAGCTTCCGATTGGGCGGGGTCTCTCGCTGAAGCGCGGCGAGAGCTCCAGGAGCGCTTCGGCACGACGACGAAGCCTGACTCCGACGGCGCGGTCCCCGCCGTCCCGACGCAACCCGATCAGAAGGAAGAAGTGCAGATGACCACCGCGGACACCACCGCCGCAACACCGGCTGTGACGGCGAAGGACGGCTTCCTTCGCGCGCTGGAGACGGCCGCCGACACCGACCGCGCGTGCAGAAAGCACGAAGCGGTTCGTCACGCGCTGAAGGCATCACTCCTCTGGGCGGACCTCCAGCCGGCCGATTCACCGGTCGTCGACGTCAGCTGCGTCACCCAGCACGGTCTCTTCCTCTACGAGGCCTTGGGCGCAGGCTGCTCCACCTATGCGGACCTGCGATCGGGCGCCACCCGCCTGCTCGAGATCAACCACACACTGCCCGCCCCGGCCGACGGTCTCTACCTTGTTCTCTCCGAACCGCCTGCCGAGGACTGGTCTGTGGACACGATTCGCGACGTCTTCCATGTCAATGTCATCTGGCGCAGCCCGGTCGGCTGGGGTGGAGAGAACGCAGACACCGCGTTTGGTTCCTTTGGCGTGAGCAACTCTCAATAGTTGTAAGCCTCCCGCCGGGGCATCCGCCATGCTGCGGTCGGCGGCCGCGTCCCGCCACTGCGGTCGGCGGCCGCCTTCCCGTAGGGCTACAGCTTTCGGCAGAGCAGAGCGTCGGGCGTCTTGCCCTTGACGAACGCGCCGGTGAAGGCGATGCCCGCCGCGTACTCGTCGGTGGCGCACTGGCCCTTGTAGTTCCCGGAGGCGAATTCGCCACCAGGGTTGCCGACCGGGCGGTTGTCACCGCGGTCGAACCACACGGTGCGGCCCGTCGTCGGCAGCGCACGTGACGCGGCGGAGCACAGCACACCGGAGACCGCCTGGCCGCGGATGCTGTATCCGGTCATGAACTGGTCCCGCGGGCACTGGAACTTGGTGTACCCGGAGGCCCAGTCCCCCTGCTGGACGTACCGTTCGTCCGTCACGACGGTGAATCCGACTGCCGGGTCGGCGAGTCCGGGCGCACCCGCGTCGGTGCACAGGGTGCGGCCGTCGCGGTGGGACACGCCGGTGATCCGCTGTCCGTCCGGGCATACGCCCTTGCGGGCTCCAGGGTCCCAGTCACCCTGGGAGCGCACCCGGAGGGACTGCACGGCGTCCGCGTGGTCGAGGTTCAGCATGTTCCAGCGCTGGTCCACCGGTACCGGCCCGGTCTTGCCGGGCGCGGAGACCAGCCGGTTCCAGTCAGCGGTGCGCCAGTCGCCGCCGTCGAGGATGCCGGAGCGCTTGCCGTCGGTGTCGTAGTCGAGCAGCTTCCAGCGCCCGTGTCCGGTGAAACCGACCAGCGGCCAGTATGCGAAGTCGGTGTCGTTGGCCATGAGGTAGTCGACGAAGTTGCCGAACCAGGCGCGTGCCTGCGGGTTGGTCTCGTCGGCGCCGATGCCGAACTCGCTGATCCACAAGGGTGCGGTGTAGTGCTGCCCGGTGTCGGAGGAGACGAAGAACGCCTGCCGGTGCAGCGTCGCGAACAGTTCGTCGCGCGAAAGCTCCTGGTAGCGCCAGTCGTGCGTCTCGCCGGTGCCGGTCGCCCCGGTGTGGTTGGGTCCGGTGTACCCGTAGAAGTGCGCCGAGTAGACGAGTTTGTTCGACGCCACAAGCGTGTGCGAGAGCATCCGTGCCGGTTCCAGCGTCGGTCGCCCGTGCGGCAGGCCGTCGGCGGGGATGCCCTGCCAGTTGATGCCCTCGACCATCACCAGGAGGTCCGGGTCGGCCTCGGTGAGCAGCCGGTCGCCGAGGCGCTGGGTCGCGGCCCACCAGTCGTGGCCGTCGCCCAGGCCCCAGTTGGCGTCGTCGGTGACCGTACGCCGTACCTCGTTGTACAGGTCGGCGCCCACGACGCGCTTGTTTTCCTTGTACCGCTTGGCGAGGAACAGCCAGTCGGCTTCCCACTGCGCGGTGCTCTGGCTGGTGTTCCAGCGCTCGTTGCCGTCCAGGCCACAGCACCAACGTGATGTGACGGTGTGGTTGTTGAGCACGACGGCGAAGCCCTCGGCGGTGGTGGCGTCGATGACCGCGTCGAACACCTGGAGCGGTGTCTTGCCGCGGAGTTGGGGGTTCGCGGCGACCGCCGCGTCCGAGACCGGGCGTTGGTCGTGCAGCATCTCGTTGGAGAACGGAAGGCGGATGCTGTTGATGCCGAGCGCATGGAAGTCCGACAAGATGGTGGCGATGGGCGCCCGGTCGAGGCCGAGCGGCACCTGATCGGACTTCTCCGAGTCGTGGTGGTTCGCGGGGTCGTTGATGTCCCCCGATCCGTTCCACGAGCCCTGCGCGCCCTGCCAGTTGGCCGACTTGAGTTTGAACCGGTTGCCGTCGGCGTCGACGATGTACCGGCCGCGTGTGCTGAGGGGTGGCTTCCAGCTGTCCGCGAGGGTGGTGCCGGCCGTCGTGGCCGTTTTGTCGGCGTCCGGTGCGGGGGATCCGCCGGCCGGAGCGGCCAGCACTGCGGCCAGCAGGCCTCCGGCCAACAGGGCCCCAAAAAGGGTTCTCTTCACGGTGTCCTTCAGCGGTCCGGGGTCATGCCGCAGCCTCAAGGAGGCTGCGATGCGCGGTCGACCCGGTGGATATGGGTGTGAAGCGGTAGTGCGTGATGGAGCGGTGGATCTGCCTGGGCCGCAGGACGGCCGAGGAGCACTCGGGCGACAACGTCGCGGAGCCGGGGTACGCGCTGCGCCGGTGGAACGTGCGGCACTCTCGAGTTGCGCCCCTTGAGCGAGAGTTCCGAACACTGCGGCAAGAGCTGTTCACGCTTGGACGGGACCGCACCGCCGGGCGAAGCCGGACCGTGTGCGGTCCGTTTCAGGTATGGCCGGCAGCCGAAATCTCGTCCGTTCAATCGGTGTTGGTCGGTGGCGCGGTGCTGTTGCGCACGATCAGTTGCGGGGCGACGGAAGTCACCGAGACCTGAGGTGGGCGACCGCTGCGGATCTGGTCGAGCAGCAGGGTGACCGCGTGCCGCCCGATCTCCTCGAAGTCCTGGTGGATGGTGGTGAGCGGCGGAAGGAAGTGCGCGGATTCGGCGATGTTGTCGAAGCCGACCACGCTCACGTCGTCGGGCACCCGGCGCCCGGCTTCGTGCAACGCGCGCATCAGGCCGAGGGCCATCTGATCGTTGGCCACAAAGACGGCAGTGATGTCAGGGCGGTGGGCGACTTCGCGGCCGACGCGGTAGCCGCTGTCCGCGGTCCAGTCGCCATAGAGGGCCGGCGGGACGGGGCAGCCGGTGTCCTTGAGGATGTGATGCCATGCCTCGGCGCGGCCGCGAGCCGGATAGGAGTCCTGCGGGCCGGCCAGGTGCCAGACGGTGCGGTGCCCGAGGCCGAGGAGGTGACGTACCGCAAGACGGGCGCCTTCCGCCTGATCGGTGTGTACGGCGGCGTATCTGTGGGTGCCGTCACCGTCGTTGACCACGACGGGCAGGCCGGTGGGCAGGCGCAGCGCGGGGGTGTCGAGGATCTGCGCCTCATTGAGGATGATCCCGTCAACTGCCTGCTTGGTGAGGCGCTCGAATGCCTCACGCACTGCTTGTTCGGTCTGGTCCTGCACAGTGACGATGCTGACCGAGTAGTCGATGCGCTGAACGGCGGAGACTATCGACTCCAGGGTGCGGGCGTTGCCGTGTGCCTGGAGATCGAAGCTGATGACGCCGATCGCGCGGAACTGGCCGGTGACCAGCGCGCGGGCCGCGGTGTTGGGGCGGTAGCCGACCATCCGCATGGCGTTGAGGACGCGTTCGCGCGTGGTGTCGTCGACGTTGGTGCGGTTGTTGGCGACGCGGGACACGGTCTGCGCGGACACGCCGGCGAGGGCTGCCACGTCGGCCATGGACGGGGCACGCGTGCGCCCCGTCACGGCTTCCACCGTCCGTCCTGCGCCATGGATCGCTTCCTCTCATCTTCATCACCCAGCGCGGGCGCTGATCACTGACTACGTTTACGCAAACATGCAGATCGAGTCAACAGCTTCGTCAAGAACATCTTCGGATGTCGGCGTGCAGGGCAACCCCCTTGGAAATTCCGGGAATTGCCATCTTTTGGTGTGTTTGGTTTCCCCTGTGACGGCCTCTCGATGCCTCCAGGGGCGGCTGGGTGCACTTCCGAAGCGCGTCCACGATGTTTGCCCTAACAGGAACCCGCCGGGCTCCGCCGGGGCGACCGAGCCGTTGTCGTGAGGCGTCACCACCCGGGGCGTCGATCACTGTGGTCAGCGGCGAGTGATCCGGACGCGCACTGGTGGAGAGCGCCGGCATCCAGGCATCGGAAGGTGCGTCCGAGTCGATGTCGACCTGAGCGATGAGGAGATGAGGAGTCGAAGGGCCGCTTCGAGAGGGGTGTGGTCGGTCCGGAACCCGGCTGCACAGTACACGTCACACGGACGGGCGTGCGCCGGTAGGCGGGTCGCCCCCCATCGGGGCCGCAGTCGGGCGCGTGTCCGTCCCGTGGGGGAGGGGTTCGTAAGGGGGCTGTCCGTGGGGGGAGTTGGGGGTGGGCGTACCGTTCTGACTGACCAGCAAGAACCGTTGTTCAGCATGCACGGGGGTGTTCCCGCATGCCCGCATGCCGTGTCCGCACCGCTCCGCGGATGCCGGGGCCTCTCGGGGTGCCGGGTGTTGCCGTAGGGGCGGCCGGGGGAAGCGGCGTGGTGCGGGTTCGGGTGCCCCCGCGCCCGGACGTCGGGTGGCGCCTGACCGACGCCGCCCCGAAGGACCCCCCATGAAACGCCCCTTTGTTCCCTTTCTGGCTGCCCTTGCCTGCGCCGTCGCGCTCATCGTCGGGATCACGACCGGAGGCGGTCCGGACACGCCCGATGGCTACCACCGCGGCAAGGACGGCACGCTGACGATAGACGTTGCGCACCGTCCCGCCGCGCCGGACTTCACCGGAAGCGATGCCGACGGGAGGCTGGTGCGGCTCTCCGACTACGCGGGGAAGACCGTCGTGGTCAGCGCGTGGGCCTCCGGGTGCGGGCCCTGTCGCAAGGAGACCCCGGACCTGGTGCGCTACCACGAGAAGATGAAGGACCAGGGCGTCGTCGTCCTGGGGCTCAACCAGGACCGTTCCGCCAATGCGGCGCGTGCCTTCGCCCAGGAGTCCCACATGTCCTACCCGAGCATTCTCGACCCGGGGGGAGCGAAGCTCCTCCTTCTGCCCAAGGGGCTGCTGAGCACCCAGGGACTGCCCGTCACCCTTGTCGTGGACGAGCGGAGGCGGGTCGCCGCCACGGTGTCCGGGCCCCTTGGTGATGGGCGGCTGGAGGGCCTTGTCGCCGCCGCGCGGGCCGGTTCTCCAGCCGCGCGCTGAGCGGGACGGGGTGTTTTGACGGGGGCGGGTGCGGGCATGGCGTCGCGAACGTACTGATGACTGAGCAAGCGCTTAGATGCTGAAGAGGTCGTTCGTGCCGCACCCCGACCCCGACCCCGCCCCCGACGGCCCCGACCCCGACCCCGCCCCGGTGGACGCCGGGCATATCGAAGCCGCACTGACCGCGCCGGGAGCTGCGCGGGACCGTCGAAGCGGAGGTCAGTGGCGGGTGAGCGGTGCGGTCGGGCGGTGTGGGTGGAGGCGTTGTCAGTGACGGGTGAGCGGTGTGGGTGGAGGCATTGTCAGGGGCGGGTGATGCGGATCCGGTACTTGCCCTTCTCGTCCTTGTCGACCACGGATATGCGTATCCCGCTGGTCCGGTCGGTGAAGGTCTGGCCGGGCTGGAAGGTGGCGTCGGAGAGGTCGGTGTGCACATTGGGAAGCCGTGTGCAGCCGGTGCTGCCCTTGGTGCTGTCCGTGACGGACACCGGGCCCATCCCGGTGTCGACGTCCGAGCTCACCTTGTAGATCAGCACGCCCGGCTTGCAGACCGCATGGTCGTTGCCGGCCTTGGTGCGTACCTCCACCGCGTAGCCGGACTTTCTGCTCAGCGGTACGAACGCCAGCTTGGTGCCGCCGCGAGTGGCCAGCGGACCGAGTACGTGCTCGGTGGTGCCGGACCGGGCGGCGCAGTTGATCTGGCTGTTGTCCAGCCAGCCGAGCTTCCACTTGTGCCAGCCCAGCAGGTCGTTGTCGGCCCCCCAGTCCTCGGACATGATGTCCCAGTGCCCGACCGCGCCGCCGCCCTCCACCGTGTACAGGTCGGGGAGGCCGAAGACATGGCCGTTCTCGTGCGGCAGGACGCGGTATCCGGTCTGTTTGAACGATCCCGAGCCGTCGTCCTGGCGGCTGTAGATGAAGGACGTGTTGGCGAGCGGGACGCCGTCCGCCCGCGGAGCGTCGTCGTTGCCGGAGAAGGTCACGGACAGGACGGTGTCCAGGGCGGAGGGTCCGGCGTTCGGTGTGACCAGGATGTTGACCAGGTCGTACGTGGCGAAGTCCACCTCGGGATCGGCGGCGGAGACGATGTCCTCGATGAGGTCGCGGTAGCCCGGTTCGTACGGTGAGCCCCGGTCCATCCCGTACTCCGAGAACGGCAGGGGCATCCGCAGCCAGGACTTCAGCGGGGTCTCGGGGACATAGGTGAGCCGTCCGTACGACGCGGTCCGGAACCAGTTGGAGGTCTGCGGGAAGAATTCGGCGTACCGGTCCATCGCGGAACCGGCGCCCGGTGCGTCCGGGAAGTCGATCATCAGGTTGAGGGCGTGGACCTTGCCCTTGGAGCGGGCGTAACCCTCCGGTGTCGGCATGCCTTCCGACATCTGTACGCCCATGGGCGCGGGTATCCGGCACGAGGATATGCCTGCCGACCTGGCGGTGGCCACCGGGCCCGCCGTGGCCCGGCCGGCTATCGGAAGAGTGTTGCTGGCTGTGGCCATTGTGGCTATGACCAGGGCTGTTGCGGAGGTGAGCGCGATCGGGCGGCGGCGGTTGCGTATCCGGTGGCGGGGCATTTGCATACAGGCGCCTCGGGGTCCGCGGCAGTCGGCCGGCCCTGACTGCGCTCTGCGGATCAGCCTGTTGCGGGTGGTGCGGCCCCGCTCGTTGGGTGCGCCGTTCGGATGATCTTCCGTCCCGATTGTGTGATCCAGGTCATGCCGCGAGGGGGAAATAAGCGGGGACTGTTTCCCCGTTTGCACTCCTGTCCCCCGCGAAACGGGGAGGCGGTCCCCGGTTACGGGAAGGGTCGCCAAGAGGTCGATGTGCGGTCGCCGTGGAGAACGGGGATCGTCGTAGGGGAAGAGAGCAGCCGTCGTGGACACCGTCAGCCGCACCGCCACCGGAGCGCCGCAGTCCCGGACACCGCGTCCGCGGGCCGATGCGCTGCGCAACCGGGAGCGGATCGTGACGGCCGCGCGCGAGATGTTCGTCGAGTTCGGGCCCGATGCGCCGCTCGACGAGGTGGCCAGGCGCGCCGGCGTCGGCAACGCCACCCTCTACCGGAACTTCCCCGACCGGGCCGCGCTGGTGCACGAGGTCGTGCTCGCGGTCACCTCCCGGACCACCGACCGCGCGGAAGAGGCGGCGGCCGAGGAGGCCGACCCCTTCGCCGCGCTCAGCCGCTTCGTGCACGCAGCGGCCGACGAGCGGATCGGGGCGCTGTGCCCGATGCTCTCCGGCGCGTTCGACAGGGACCATCCCGAATTGCTCGCCGAGCGCAGACGTCTCGAAGAGGCCGTCGAGGGGCTCGTGTCGCGCGCCATATCGGCGGGGCGGCTGCGCACCGACATCGCCGTCGGTGACGTAATCGTCGCCCTCTCCCAGCTCACCCGGCCGCTGCCCGGCATCGGCTGCCCGGACATCGACCGGTTCACGCACCGTCATCTACAGCTGTTCCTGGACGGACTTCAGGCCCCGGCCCGGTCCGAACTGCCGGGAGCGGCGGCGACCCTGGAGGATCTGCGGCGCCGGCCATGACATCCGCACCGGGCTTCCGGGACGGGTTCCCGAACCGGGCGCCCGGTGACGTGTCCGCCGCGCCTTGACCATTCCTTCCCTTTCACCGTCCCTTTCACCACCCGCCCCTTCACCGACATCTCGGTTCACGACTCTTCGCGTGCGTGCGCGTGCATGTGCGTCCTCAGGTGGATACCCCCATGTCAAAAACAGCCGATATCCGGCTCCCGGACCCCAGTCGCTGGAAAGCGCTGGCGTTCATCGCCCTCGCGCAGCTGATGGTCGTGCTCGACGCCACGATCGTGAACATCGCGCTGCCGCACGCCCAGACGGCCCTGGGCATTTCCGATGCCAACAAGCAGTGGGTCATCACGGCGTACGCCCTCGCCTTCGGCGGGCTGCTGCTCTTCGGAGGCCGGATAGCCGACCTCTGGGGCCGTAAGAGGACCTTCGTCGTCGGTCTGATCGGCTTCGCGCTGGCCTCCGCGCTCGGCGGCGCGGCGCAGAACCAGGGCATGCTCTTCGGCTCCCGCGCGCTCCAGGGCGCCTTCGGGGCGCTGCTCGCCCCGGCGGCCCTGTCGCTGCTCGCCGTGATGTTCACCGATGCCAAGGAGCGCGCCAAGGCGTTCGGCATCTACGGTGCGATCGCCGGTGGCGGCGGCGCCGTCGGCCTGATCCTCGGCGGCTTCCTGACCCAGGCGCTGAACTGGCGCTGGACCTTCTTCGTCAACATCCCGTTCGCCGTCATCGCGGCCGTGGGCGCGTACTTCGTGATCCGTGAGCCGGCCGGCAGTCGCAACCGCTCGCCGCTCGACGTCCCGGGTGTCGTCCTGTCCGCGCTGGGTCTGGTCTCGCTGGTGTACGGATTCACCCGGGCCGAGTCCGCCGGCTGGTCGGACGCGCTGACCATCGGCATGTTCGTCGCGTCCGGCGTGCTGCTGCTGTCCTTCGTCCTGACCGAGTCCAGGGTCAAGTCGCCGCTGTTGCCGCTGCGCGTGATGCTGGACCGCAACCGCGGTGGTGTCTACCTCTCGCTGGGGCTGGCCACCATCGGGATGTTCGGGCTGTTCCTCTTCCTGACGTACTACCTCCAGGTCGTGAAGGGCTACTCGCCGATCAGGACCGGCTTCGCCTTCCTGCCGATGATCGCGGGCATGATCACGGGCTCGACGCAGATCGGTGCCCGGCTGATGACCCGGGTCCCGGCGCGCAAGCTCATGGGCCCCGGCTTCCTGACCGCCGCCGTCGGCATGCTGCTGCTGACGCAGCTGGAGATCGACACCTCCTACGTCGGGCTCATCCTGCCCGCGCAGCTGCTGCTGGGTCTCGGCATGGGTACGGCGTTCATGCCGGCGATGTCGCTGGCCACGCACGGTGTCGAGCCCCGGGACTCGGGCGTCGCGTCCGCGATGGTCAACACCTCGCAGCAGGTGGGCGGTGCGATCGGTACGGCGCTGCTGAACACCATCGCCGCGTCGGCCGCGACGGCGTACACCTCCTCGCACGCCGCGCTCGGCGCGAGCAACCCGGAGCTGCTGAAGCTTCAGTCGATGGTGCACGGTTTCACCGGTGCCATCTGGTGGGCCGTCGGCATCCTGGTGGTGGCCTCCGTGATCGCGGTGACCTTCATCAACGCCGGGCGTCCCTCGGCGGGCCCGGCGACCGGAGCCTCCGGTTCCGGGGGCGCCGACGGAGTCGAGGACGAGCTCAAGGTCCCGGTCGTCGCCCACTGAACGCCGACGCGTGACGCACGAGGTGACACGGAGCTGATGTGAACGCGGCTGTGCCCCGGTTCCGGTCGAAGGCTCGATCGGGACCGGGGCACAGCCGCGTCGGTATGTGCGCGGCTCAGCGCAGCCAGGGCAGATCCGCGTCCGTGCCCTCCGGCTGCAGCCCGGCGGCGACGACCTGCATGATCTCGCCCAGCGAGCGCACCTGCTCGGGTGTGAGCCGGTCGAACATCGCCTGGCGTACGGCGTCGACATGGCCCGGCGCGGACCGGCGCAGCATCTCGAAGCCGTCGTCGGTGAGGACCGCGTTCTGGCCCCGCTTGTCGGAAGGGCAGTCCTCGCGGCGCACCCACCCGCTCTTCTCCAGCCGTGCGACGGCGTGCGAGAGCCGCGAGCGGGTGATCTTGGCGTCCTTGGCCAGTTCCGTCATCCGCTTCCGGCGGCGGGGGGCCTGGGAGAGCTGGACGAGCAGTCCGTAATAGATGTGTGGCATGCCGGCATCGCGCTGCAACTGGCGGTCGAGATGGTCCTCCATGAGCGTGGTGGCGTGGAGATACGCGCGCCAGACGCTCTGCTCTTCGTCGGTGAGCCAGCGGGGCTCACCGGTGGATGCCGTGGTCATGGAGTCCACTGTACGACCTTTTCTTGAAAGTTGAACTAGGTAGCGCTAAGGTCTCCGGAGAGGGGAAGCTTGAAGATTAAAGAATCCTTCCTTCTCGAAAAGACGCCAGTAGAAGACTTACCCGGATCAGCAGTGGATGGGGAGTGCCCATGACCGTCACCCCGGAGCGCATGCCCGCCCTCTACCTCTCCCACGGCGCCCCGCCGCTGGCCGACGACCCGGTCTGGCCGGGTGAACTGGCCGCCTGGTCCGCCGGGCTGCCCCGCCCCCGCGCGATCCTGATGGTCTCCGCGCACTGGGAGGAGGCCCCGCTGGCCCTCGGGGCCACGGAGACGGTCCCGCTCGTCCACGACTTCTGGGGCTTTCCCGAGCACTACTACCGGGTGCGGTACGCCGCCCCGGGCGCCCCGGAGCTGGCGGAGAACGTGCGCAAGCTGCTGCGCGGCGCCGGTACGCCGGTCCAGGACATCCCGGACCGCGGGCTGGATCACGGGGCGTACGTCCCGCTCGTGGAGATGTTCCCGGACGCCGACATCCCCGTACTCCAGATCTCCATGCCGACGCTGGACCCGCAGCAGCTCATGGAGATCGGACGCAGGCTCGCGCCGCTGCGCGACGAGGGCGTGCTGATCGTCGGCAGCGGCTTCTTCACCCACAACCTGGCCGCCCTGCGGCACGCGGGCGGTGGCGTCCCCGGCTGGTCGGCGGAGTTCGACGACTGGGGGAGCCGCGCACTCCAGGCGCAGGACATCGACGCGCTCCTCGACTTCGAGCACAAGTCCCCGGCCGGCCGGCTGGCCCACCCGCGCACCGAGCACTTCGCGCCGCTCTTCGTGACGCTCGGAGCCTCGGAGGGCGACCTCGACCGGGGGCGCAGCGTCATCGACGGGTTCTGGATGGGGCTCGCGAAGCGGTCGGTGCAGTTCGGCTGAGACCGGCTCCTGCCCGGACCCCGGTCACAGGGCCGGCGGGTTCAGTTCGATCGAGCGGAGTGCGGCGGCGAGGGCCGTCTCGTCGCCGATGTCCAGCGCGGTGTCGGTGAACTTGATGGTGTGGTCGTCGCCATGCGCCGCCGCCCGCGCGAACAGCTCATCGGCGGACGCGTCCGCCGGTGCGTACGGGGCGGCCTCGGCCGGGCTGTACGCGGCGGTGACCGCGGCGCTCGCCGCCCACGCGGCCTCCAGGCTCGGCGCCCACAGCGCGCGGGGGAGCGCGGGCAGGGCACGCAGCACGGCATTGGGCGCGGTCGCGGCGTGCACCAGCATGATCGGTTCGCCGTGCCCGTGCGTGGCGAACCGGTGCGTCGCGGCCCGCACCAGTTCCGTCAGCCGGGCCCGAGCCTCGTCCGGGTCGCCGCTGGACCGCGGCGGCCACACCGGGAACGCGGTGAGCTGCGCCAGCCGGTCCCGGATGCCGCCGTCCTGCTCGGGCACCGGCGGTACGGCGTCCAGTGCGGCAGCGGCGGTGGGCGCGGGCGCGAGCGGGGCCGGCGTGGGCAGCGGCTGGTGGCGGGCGGCCCAGTAGCCGAGACCGTGGGCCAGCTCGGTGATCCGGGGCGCGGTCGCCTCGCCGGCGAGCAGGGTGCGTACGCCGTGGCCGACCCGGATCACGGGGTGGGTGGCGCCCGCCGCGATGCCGGGGAGCAGCCGCGGCCACCACTCGGCGAGGACGTCCCGCCAGGGGCGCTCGGTGGTCTCCCGCTCGAAGTACGCCGTCCAGTCGGTGATGCGGCGCGGGTCGCCGAGGGCCTCGCGCCAGTTCTCCGCCGTCACCCGGTCCGAGGTGTCCGGCATGTCCTCCAGCTTGTGGCTGTAGTGGTCGAGCCAGCGGTGCACGGCCGGTGCCTGACCGTGCCGGACCAGCGCCTCGACGGCCATCGGGCCGTGATTGCTCAGCCAGCCGTTGCGTTCGGGGCCCGAGGCGTGGAGACGCTCCAGCGCCTCGTCGAGCGTGCCGGTGGTGTCGTCCGCGGTGTTCCTCGTGTCGTCCATACGGGAGCACGCTAGGCGCGGGGTCGGCGCGGCGTAACGGACCGGAGACCCGGATCGGCATCGGCCGGGGGGACTAGGGCGTGTCGCTTGGATCAGGTCGGACGAAAGGCCCTGGGGCCGCGGCCCCCAGCCGCTTCTCGTACCAGGCCACGTCCCAGTACCTGCCGAACTTCCGGCCCACCTCGGCGTACGTACCGACATGGCGGAAACCGAAGCGCTCGTGGAGCCGGGCGGAGGCGTCGTTGGGCTGGGTGATGCCCGCGTACGCGCGATGCAGGTCCTCGCCCGCGAGTGCCTCGAACAGGGACGTGTAGAGCAGCGTGCCGATGCCGCGGCCGGTGGCCCAGGGGGCGCAGTACACACTCACCTCGACCGAGGTCGCGTACGCCGCCCTGGGGCGAAAAGCGCTGCTGGTGGCGTATCCCAGGACCGAAGCGGGGCCGGCAACCCGGACATCCCGAGCAACCAGAAGACGGTGCGGGCCGTCTTCCGGGTGGGAACGCAACCACGGCAGCCGCTGTTCGGGAGTGAAGGGGGTCGTGTCAAATGTGAGCGCGGTCTCACGTACGTAATGGTTGTAGATGTCCGTGAGCGCCATCAAATCACCCTCGACGCCCGGCCTGACCTGCACTTCTGTGGGCCCCTCCGGCATGTGCACCCCCTTGCGGCGGCACAGGGTACTGCATGATCGAGAAAATGAATGCCAGGCGTGGGAATTCTGTCCGGATTCCAGTCGTTGTTTCCATCGGATGCAGGGCACCCGGAAGGGTGTCGCGACCTACTCAGCAAGGGAGCACGCATGGCAACCCGTGCCGTCGCCCGTCGTTCGTCCACCACCGGTGGGACCAGCCGGGCAAGCAGTGTTCGCGCCTCGGGCGGAGAGATCGCCGATCGCGACCTGGTCGGCATGTACCTGGACGAGATCGCGCGTACGCCGCTGCTCGACGCCGCCAAGGAGGTCGAGCTGTCGCAAGCCGTCGAGGCGGGTGTCTACGCCCGGCAGATACTCGGCGGCGAGGTGGACAGCGAAGCGGGCGGAGCCACGCGCGAGGAGCTGGAGGCGCTGGTCGCCGAGGGCGAGCGCGCCAAGGACATATTCATCCGTTCCAACCTCCGGCTCGTCGTTGCCGTCGCCCGCCGCTACCCGCGGGCCGGGCTGCCCCTGCTCGACCTGATCCAGGAGGGCAACGCCGGCCTGGTGCGCGCGGTCGAGAAGTTCGACTACGCCAAGGGCTTCAAGTTCTCCACGTACGCGACGTGGTGGATCCGTCAGGCCATCACCCGCTCCATAGCCGACCAGTCCCGTACGATCCGGCTCCCCGTCCACCTGGTGGAGGAGCTCGGCCGGATCCGCCGGGTGCAGCGCGAGTTCAACCGTGAGCACGGCCGCGAGCCGGAGCACATGGAGGTCGCGGCCGAGCTGGACTCCACGCCGGAGCGCGTGGGCGACGTCCTGGACTGGGCCCGTGACCCGGTCAGCCTCAACATGTCCGTGGACGACGAGGGCGAGACCCAGTTCGGCGATCTGCTGGAGGACACCTCCGCGGTGTCGCCCGAGCAGTCGGTGATGACGCTGCTGCGCAGCGAGGAGCTCGAGCACCTGATCGGCAAGCTCGACAACCGCACCGCATCCATCATCCGTATGAGGTACGGCATCGAGGACGGCCGCGAGCGGACCCTCACCGAGGTCGGCAAGCAGCACGGGCTCACCCGGGAGCGGATCCGTCAGATCGAGAAGCACGCGCTGCTGGAATTGAAACGAATGGCCCACGACACGGGTTTTGACGCTGCGGCGTGAGCCTTCGTCCAGTAACCTCCGAAATAGGTCGCTTCGCGTGACCCCTGAGCTGAGTCCCGGCGCCCACCCCCCCCTGGCGCCGGGGCTCATTCTTTTCATGACCGGTGCGCTTCCTTCATGACCGGCGTCTTCTTTACCGCGTCTTCTTTCGTGCCCCGCCCCGGCGGTGCGTGCCCCGGTCGCGCCCAGGTCCGCCCCCGCAGGCCGGGTCAGCGGGCTGCCGCGCGGGCCAGGCGGGCGCCCAGATCGCCCAGGTGGTCCACCAGCTGCGGTGGCTCGTGTGCGGTGAACTCGCAGTCCACCAGCGCCAGTCGGAGCGCCACCCACTCCAGCGAGTCCGCGAGCACCGCCCGCAGCCGGCAGCTGTTCTCGCCGGTCGGTTCCAACGGGCCGATCGACGCAGGCAGCCGCGCGGACACGAAGTCCGCCGGGGCCGCGAAGCTCACGTCGACCGCCAGCTGCGGCTGCCGCCGGGCGATGGAACCGGCGAGGAACTCCGACGCGTCCCCCGCGGGCAGCTCGCGGGGCGCGAACCGGGCCCCGGTCGCGAACGGCTCGCTCACCCGGTCGACCCGGAACGTACGCCAGGCTCCGCGTCCCAGGTCGTACGCGACGAGATACCAGCGCCACCCCGTGCTCACCAGCCGGTACGGCTCCACCTCCCGCTTCGTCTCGGCGCCGTCGCCCGCTCGGTACGCGAACCGCAGCCGCTCCTGCGCGGTGACCGCCGACGCGATCACGGTCAGCGTCCTCGGGTCGATGGTCGAGCCGTCGCCCCGGGTCAGCGGCATCGTCGCGTTCTGCAGGGTCGAGACGCGGTGCCGCAGCCGCGAGGGCAGCACCTGCTCCAGCTTCGCCAACGCCCGTACGGACGCCTCGTCCACCCCCTCGATGGCATGCCCGGCCCCCGCCCGCAGGCCCACCGCGATGGCCACCGCCTCCTCGTCGTCGAGGAGCAGCGGCGGCATCGCCGTGCCCGCGACGAGCCGGTAGCCGCCGACGGATCCGCGTGAGGCCTCGACCGGATAGCCCAGCTCGCGCAGCCGGTCGATGTCGCGGCGGATGGTGCGCGGGCTGACGTCGAGCCGCTCGGCGAGCTCGCTGCCCGGCCACTCGCGAGGGGTCTGGAGGAGCGACAGCAGATTCAGCAGTCGTGCCGGGGTGTCGGTCATGGCCTCGCCTTCTGCCGGGGTGTCGGTCATCTCGCCAGGGTGCGTGTCCATTAGGTCATGGTCGGACCTAATGGCTGTCTAACTTCTGCCCATGACTTCTTCCTCATCTCTGCCGTCCACGGCATCCGGGCCCGCGGTGTCCTCGGACCCGTCGGACCGGCGACGCTGGTTCGCGCTCGCCATCGTGATGACCGCGGCCTTCATGGACCTGGTCGATGTCACGATCGTCAATATCGCCATCCCGAGCATCCGCGAGGACATCGGCGCCTCGTTCAGCGCAATCCAGTGGATCACCGCCGGTTACTCGCTTGCCTTCGCGGCCGGTCTGATCACCGGTGGCCGGCTGGGTGACATCTACGGCCGCAAGCGGCTGTTCCTCATCGGTATAGGCGGCTTCACCCTGGCCTCCGCGCTCTGCGGCTTCGCCGCGAGTGCGGAGATGCTGGTCGCCTCCCGGATCCTCCAGGGCAGCACCGCCGCGCTGATGGTTCCGCAGGTGCTGTCCATCGTGCACGCCACCTTCCCGGCGCACGAGCGGGGCAAGGTCTTCGGTCTCTTCGGTGCGGTCGTCGGCCTCGGCGCCGTGCTGGGGCCGCTGCTGGGCGCGCTGCTCACCGAGTGGAACATCGCCGGTCTCGAATGGCGGCCGATCTTCCTGATCAACCTGCCCGTCGGCATCGCGGGCCTGATCCTCGGCCGGCGGTTCATCACCGAGTCCAAGGCCCCGAAGGCGCTCCGGCTCGACCTGGTCGGCGTCGCCCTGGTGACCCTGGGGATGCTGATGCTGATCTACCCGCTGACCCGTGGCCACGAGCTGGGCTGGCCGCTGTGGGGCCACGTATCGATGGTGGGCAGCCTGCTGGTGTTCCTGTTCCTGGTGCTGTTCGAGCGGGCGAAGGCGCGCAAGGACGGTTCGCCGCTGGTCGAGCTGTCGCTGTTCCGGGTCAAGAGCTTCGCCGCGGGCATCGCCGTGCAGCTGACCTTCGGCATCGGGCTCGGCATCTTCTTCCTGGTCTGGACGCTCTACATGCAGATGGGCCTCGGCTGGAGCGCGCTGCGGGCCGGCACGACCGGTATCCCGTTCTCGATCGCCGTGTCGCTCGCCGCCGGGATCTCCGTGCAGAAGCTGGTGCCCCGCTTCGGCCGCAAGGTCCTCCAGACGGGCGCGCTGCTGATGATCGCCGGCCTGCTTCTCTACATCTGGGAGTCCGACCGGTACGGCATGGGCATCACGTCCTGGCAGATGGCGCTGCCGCTGGTGGTCATGGGCCTCGGGATGGGCCTGATCGTGGCGCCGCTGACGGACGCGGTGCTCTCCGAGGTGCCCAAGGAGCACTCCGGCTCGGCCTCCGGGCTGATCAACACCGTGCAGCAGATGGGCAATGCGCTCGGGCTCGGACTGGTCTCGGTCGTCTTCCTCGGCGTGATCGGTGACCATCTGGCGCCGCAGGAGGTGGGCCCGGCGTTCGCGGAGGCCTTCCGGCACTCGCTGTGGTGGGTGGCCGGGGTGCTCGCGGTGATCTTCCTGGTGATGTTCGCGCTGCCCGCACGGCCGCGGCAGCACGTGGAGGACGGCGACGAGGCCGTGGACGCGGCGGGCCGCTCCGGGAGCGCCAAGGAGCCCGCGCTGACGCCCTGACCGGCCTCCGTCGGGACCGAGGGGCGAAGGACGAGAACGACGGTGCCCGCACCCACCCCGGAATTCGCCGGGAGGGGTGCGGGCACCCGTGTGTCTGCGTCTGTACCGGCTCGGGGCCCCGGAACCCCGCCCCGGTCAGCAGATGCGCGTACGGCTCTCCATGGCTCCGCGTGCGGTGGCCTCGTCGCCGTACACCTCGCACATGTGGCGGCCGTCCGGGGTGGCCGTGTGCTCGACCTCCCACAGGCTGGTCTCGCTGCCGTCGAGGAGCAGGAAGGCGTGCTCGTACAGGGTGAATCCGGCATCCCGCCCGCCCACCTGGCACTGTCGGCCGAAGACCTGGGTGATGTGGTGGGCGAAGGCGGCGCGCAGCAGCCGGGCGGTCTCCTCGCCGGGACTGTCGCTGTTCTCCGCGCGGCGCAGGACACGGCGGGCGTGGTCGGCGGAGTTGTCCGGGGCGTACACCCGGGGCAGCGGCGCCGGGGGAGCCGCCATCAGGACCGTCAGTATCTCCAGGTCGGCCTGGGGCCCGTCGTCCCCGAACACCGGTACCTCGCCGAAGCCGCCGGTCAGCCGGGCGGCCGCGACATGGGCATCGGCCTCGTCGTCGTACAGCTCGTGGTGCATGAGGTCGGGCTCCGTACGGGACCGCGGGACCGTCGCGCTCCGCGGACCGCCGTGCACCAGCTCCCACAGGGTGAGAGGGGTGCCGTCGGCCAGCAGATACGTGTGCCGGTAGGTCTCGCGGTGGAGTACGGAACTGTGGTGCGAGGAGTGCAGGGAACTGCTGTGGGCGAGCGCGGTACCGAGTCTCTCGACCGTGTTGTCTGGCAGGTCGAAAGAGTTGAGTGCCCGTCGCAGGAGTCGCTCGAGGTGCTGCTCGGTTGTCTCGTACGGATCGCTCAAGGTGCTGTCTCCAGGCCGTTGCCGCGTGTTACTTGCTGCGTGCATAACGTAGTCCCTGGGTCCGACATCGTGACCGGGGTTCAGGAAAACGTATGGCGCGCACGGATGGTTCCTGATGATTCGTCCGAACTTCCTTACTCGGCGGGCGAGTCGGGAGACGGCTGGCTGTTCGCCGACGGTCCCGGGGGGCTGGGGCGGATGCCGTAGAGGTCACTGTACGAGGGGTAACACCCGCCGCCGGGGCGGCCGTCCACGCTCTGAGCTGCGCGGACGGCCTTCACGATGGCGCGCGTGAGCACGTCCGCGCCGGCCGCCAGCAGCTCGTTGAGCGCGATCGGATTCTGCGGATCCAGTGGCCGGGCGCCGGTGGCCAGCGTGAAAACGGTGTCCCCGTCAGTGAGTAGATGTACGGGGCGGACGGCGCGCGCCAGTCCGTCGTGCGCCGTACCCGCGAGCTTTTGCGCCTGGGCCCGGGTGAGGTCGGCGTCCGTGGCGACGACGGCGAGCGTGGTGTTGAGCGGGGGCCGTGCGTCCGTCTCCCGCGCCTGGGCAAGGCGCCGCTCCGCTGCGCGGAGCACCTCGGGCGCCGGGTGCACCGGAGGTTCGGCGGCGCCGTACTCTCCGTACAGCACCCCGGTACGTGGATCGACCACCGAACCCGCCGCGTTCACCACGACGAGGGCGCCCAACGTGATCCCGGAGGCCAGCCGGATGCTCGCGGTGCCCACGCCGCCCTTGAGCCGGCCGGCGACCGCGCCCGTGCCGGCGCCCACGCCTCCCTCGGCCACCGGCGCCCCCGGTCCCGCGGCCGCCGCGTCCTCGACCGCCGCGCGGCCCGTCGAGGTGTCGGGGCGGGCCCGCCAGTCGCCGCCGCGCCCCAGGTCGAAGACGCAGGCGGCGGGGACCACGGGCACGACCTGCGCCGGATCGGGGCCGACCCGCACCCCGCGCCCCTGCTCCTCCAGCCAGGCCATCACACCGGACGCCGCGTCCAGGCCGTACGCACTGCCGCCCGTCAGCACCACGGCGTCGACGCGCTGCACCAGATTGCGGGGATCGAGCGCGTCGGTCTCCCGGGTGCCGGGACCGCCACCGCGTACGTCGACGGCCGCGACCGCACCGCCCTCGGGGGCGAGGACCACGGTGGTGCCGCTCAGCGCGCCCTCGCCCGGCACCCGCGCATGGCCGACGCGCAGCCCCGCGACATCGGTCAGCGCGTCGAGCGGACCGGTGGCGTCCGGACCGGTGGCGTCCAGCCCGGTCGCGTCCGGCGGGGCGGAAGGGGCCTTCGGCCTTCGGGGTTCATGCGTCATCGCGTGCTCCTCACTGCGCGAGCCGTCGCCGGCCGTCCATGTGTGCTCACCCGGCCACGGCGGGCCGCCGGGACAGCAGCTCTCCCACGGCCACGGTCGCCGCGGCCACCAGACCGGCCGCGAACACCGCCCACCCGCCCGCGAACGTACAGGCCAGGATCGCCAGCGAGGCCACGGGGAGGGGCAGTTGCTCCGCGAGGTCGCGCTTGAAGTGGCGGGCGTGCAGCGCCCACAGCGTCAGCAGGAACAGCGCGGAGGGAATGGTCACCGCGGCGGCGGCCACCGTGCCGGAGACATGGGCCTTGCCCACCGCCTCCTCCACCGCGACCTCGATGCCCGCGCCGATGGCGGCCGCGGAACCGAAGATCAGGTAGTGCCCGTATCCCCAGATGAACGCTTCCCTGCTGCCGCGCAGGTAGTCATGGATCGGCACGGCGAAATAGACCCACCAGGCGGAGAAGACGATCAGCAGCCCGCCCGCGGCGATCGGCAGCAGATCGTCGAGCGCGTCGTTCTCGTACACCGCCTCCTGGACCGCGATCGTGGCCGCCGCGATGGTCTCGCCCAGCACGATGATCGTGAACAGCCCGTACCGCTCACCGATGTGGTGCGGATGCCAGCTCGTCGAGCGGTCGCGCTCGGCGAGCGCCGGAACGGACAGCTCCGCCAGCACGAGCACGACGAAGACGACGGTACGGGCGCCGCGCGACTCGGCGGGCAGCAGCAGCATGGCGGCCCAGCCCAGCTGCAACACCGTGATCCCGACGGCGTACCGCAGCGCGACGCGCCGCTCCCCGCCCCGGGTGCAGTGCGCGGCGCGCAGCCACTGGCTGGTCAGCGCGAGCCGCATCACCACGTAACCGATGACGACGACCGTCCAGTCGCCCGCGTCGAAGGCGCGCGGCACCCCCGCGGCGAGCACGAGCACACCGGTGATCTGGACGAGCGTGACGACGCGGTACAGCGGGTCGTCGGTGTCGTAGGCCGAGGCGAACCAGCTGAAGTTGACCCAGGCCCACCAGATCGCGAAGAAAACGGCTGCATAGCTGCCGATTCCGGCGAGGGCGTGCCCTTCGGCGACGGCATGGACCAGCCGCGCGCCCGCCTGGGCCACGGCGACCACGAAACAGAGGTCGAAGAAGAGTTCCAGCGGGGTCGAGGCACGATGCTTCTCGGTGCGGCTGCGAGCCGTCATTACGGGCATGGGAGCCAGCACACCAGGCGGGCTCGGCCACGCCGAACGGGGCATGCCCGGATGGTCGGCACGGCTCACCCGGCTGAGCCGTAAAACAGGACCAACCGTCATGTACGACCCTACGGTGACGGGGTGACAGAGCCGCCAGAGCCCTCCGCCGCAGCCGCGCAGCCCGCCCCCGGTGCCCGCTCCGGCTCCGTCGGAACGCCGGGCGCCCCGCCCCCCGCCGGGACCCGGGCCGAGAGCCCCCGGACCGCCGACTCCCGGGACACCGGGCCCCGCTCCGTCACCGGCCTCGCGACCGCGGCCGGGGTCATCGTCTCCGCCCTGCTGATCCTCGCGATCGTGTTCGGCAGCCGACTGCTGGAGAACTTCGACTCCGCCCTCCTCCCGTACGCCGTCGCCACCGTCTTCCTCGCCTTCGGTATCGCCTACCGCTACACGGTCTGGGTCTCCGCGCCCGGCGCCCAGCGGCTGTTCAAGCAGGGGTGGCGGAGCTTCTTCTCGGTGGCCAACTTCCGCAAGGCCCCCACCGCGCTGCCCCGGATGATCGCCACGTACCTGGGCTTCCAGAAATTCCTCGGCGCCCGCTCGCACGCCCGCTGGGCCGCCCATCAGCTGATCTTCTGGGGCTGCGTCCTGGCCTCCCTGATCACCTTCCCGCTGACCTGGGGCTGGTTCACCTTCACCTCGAACACCGGCTCGGGGCCCGGCTACGAGATGCGTATCTGGGGCTTCAAGATCATCGGATTCGACTCCCTGGGCATCCTGGGCTGGCTGATGTTCCACGGCCTGGACATCGCCGCCGTGCTCGTCATCCCCGGCGCCTCGTACTTCCTGTGGCGCCGGATGAAGGACCGCGGCGCCATCACCGGCCAGCGCTTCGCCTATGACCTGGTGCCGCTGATCGCTCTCGTCGTCATCTCGGTGACCGGCCTGCTGCTCACCTTCTCGTCGATCTTCCTGCACGGCGGCGGGTACGAATTCCTGGCGATCCTCCACATGGTGTCGGTGGTGTTCACCCTCATCTACATCCCGTTCGGGAAGTTCTTCCACATCGTCCAGCGCCCTGCCGCGGTCGGCATGCAGCTGTTCAAGTACACCGCCCGGCAGGACCAGGAGGTGCTCGGCTGCCGCCGCTGCGAGGAGCCCATCGACACCGGGCCGTACATCGAGAACCTCCGCGGCACCATGCGCGACCTCGGTCTCGACTTCGACGAGTGGGCCGAATACTGCCCGCGCTGCAAGCGGGTACTGCGCGGCAGTGCCTATCTCTCCCAGGTGAAGAAGGGCTTCAAGTGACCGCGGATCCCCATGAGGGCGGCACCGGCACGGCCGGCTCCCGTACGACCGTTCCTCTCGACCCCTCTCTCGCCCCGCCCGGCACCCGGGCCTTCCGCGACGCGGGCGGCATCCCCGCCGACCGGTGGCGCGCCGACCAGGAGGGCGAGACACTCGTCCCCACGCACTGCTGCTTCTGCGGTGTCCAGTGCGGGATGTATCTGCGGGTCGACCGAGGCGGCAAGGTCTTCGGCGTCGAACCCCGCAACCACGACATCAACCGGATGCGGCTGTGCCCCAAGGGAATCAACGCGTACCAGCAGGTCAACCACCCCGACCGGCTCACCGCCCCGCTGATGCGCCGCTCCCGTGACGAGGACTTCCGCGAGGTTTCCTGGGACGAGGCGCTCGACTTCACCGTCGCCGAGATCAAGCGCATCCAGCAGAGCTACGGGAACGACGCCTTCGGGCTGCTCGGCGGGGCCAGCCTCTTCACCGAAAAGACTTATCTGGTCGGCAAATTCGCCCGGGTCGCCCTCAAGTCCCGGCACGTCGACTACAACGGCCGGCTCTGCATGGTCAGCGCCGCGGGCGCCAACAAGCTCGCCTTCGGCATCGACCGGGCCGGCAACCCCTTCTCCGACATCCTGCTCACCGACTGCCTGCTGATCGCGGGCTCCAACGTCGGCGAGTGCTTCCCCGTGATGACCCAGTACGTGTGGGGAGCCCGGGACCGCGGCGCGAGCCTGATCGTCGTCGACCCGCGCGAGACGGCCATCGCCCGGACCGCCGACATCCACGTCGCCCTCAGGCCCGGGACCGATTCTGCCTTCTTCAACTCCGTGCTGAACGTGGTCGTCGAGGAGGGGCTGACCGACGAGGCGTATCTCGCTGCCCATGCCACCGGCTGGGAGGAGGTGAAGGCCAAGGTCGCCGAGTACCCGCCGGCCAGGGCCGCCGAGATCTGCGGTGTCCCCACCGAGCAGATCGTCCAGGTCGCCCGCGCCTTCGCCCGTGCACCCAAGGCCATGGCCTGGCACGCCCGGGGCATCGAGCACCACTCGCAGGGCGTCGAGAACTGCCTGAGCGTGATCAACCTCTGCACCGCCACCGGCCACATCGGCAGACCCGGGGCCGGCTACGGCACCCTCACCGGCCAGGGCAACGGGCAGGGCGGCCGCGAGCACGGGCAGAAGTCCGACCTCCTGCCCGGCGGCCGCTCGATCACGAACGAGGAGCACCGCAGGCAGATCTGCGAGATCTGGGGCATCGAGGAGTCCGAACTCCCACCCGTCGGAACCTCGATGATGGAAATGGTCTGGCAGATGCAGCGCCGCGAGATCCGCGGCCTGATCGGCATCTGCAACAACCCCTTCGTCTCCCTTCCCCACTACAAGGTGGTCAAGGAGGGGTACGACGCCACAGAGTTCCATGCCCAATTCGACTTCTTCCTTTCCGAGACCGCCGCCAACGCACATGTTGTCCTTCCCGTCACCACCTGGGCCGAGGACGAAGGGGTGATGGCCAACGCCGAGGCCCGGGTGGTCAAGCACAACAAGGCGCAGGACCCGCCGCCCGGCGTGCGGACCGACACCTGGGTGATGTGCGAACTCGCCAGGCGCCTCGGTGCGGGCGACAAATTCGCCTTCGCCGACTCCCGCGCCGTCTTCGACGAACTGCGGACCGCCTCCGCCGGGACCGTCAACGACTACTACGGCATCACCTACGAACGGCTGGAGGAGACCGGCGGAATCGCCTGGCCCTGCCCCTCCACCGATCACCCCGGCACTCCTCGGCTCTTCGAGGACGGCAGGACCTACCACCCCGACGGCAAGATCCATCTGCAGGTCGTCGAGTGGCACCCGCCGATGGACCCGTACGACGACGAGCACCCCATGTCGCTCACCACCGGACGGACCGTCGCCCACTTCCTCTCCGGCAACCAGACCCGCCGTCTGGCTGCCCTCGTCGAACAGACCCCGCGCCCCTGGGCCGAGCTCCATCCTTCCCACGGCTTCCGCAACGGCGAACCGGTCCGCGTCGTCACCCGGCGAGGCAGCGAGGTCTTCCCCGCGCTGGTCACCGAGGCGATCCGCCCCGACACCGTGTTCATCCCGTACCACTGGCCCGTTCCCACCGCGGCCAACGCCCTCACCATCGACGCCCTCGACCCCCGCTCCAAGATCCCCGAGTACAAGGTGTGTGCCTGCCGTATCGAGCACGCCGGGAAGATCGACGACGTCCCCGCACCCCCCGTCGCACCCGGACACGTCAGTTACCCGGAGACCCAGGTCTCCCGTACGGACCCGCTGCCACCCACGGCCCCCCAGGGGCGTGGCACCTCGGAGAGGAGCTGACCGCCGCATGATGGGCAGAACGATCTTCATCGACCCGGGGCGTTGCATCGGCTGCCAGGCCTGCGTCTCCGCCTGCCGGGAGTGTGACTCGCACCGCGGCAAGTCGATGATCCACCTCGACTACACCGACGAGGGCCAGTCCGTGGCCTCCCTTCCCACGGTCTGCATGCACTGCGAGGACCCGGTCGCACCGTGCGCCGAGGTCTGCCCCGCCGACGCGATCCTGGTGACCGCGGACGGTGTGGTGCAGCAGGCCGACACCACCCGCTGCATCGGCTGCGCCAACTGCGTCAACGCCTGCCCCTTCGGTGTCCCGAAGATCGACCTCGGGGCGAAGCTGCAGATGAAATGCAACCTCTGCTACGACCGCACCGCCTACGGCCTCGCCCCCATGTGCGCGACCGTCTGCCCTACCGGAGCGCTGTTCTACGGGACCGTCGAGGAGCTCCAGGCCGAGCGCCCCGGCGTCCAGATCGCCGACACCTTCACCTTCGGGCGGAGCGAGGTGCGCACCGGCGTGGCCATGGTCGTTCCCGCCGACCGGGTGCGGTGGCCGGTACCCGGCGGCCTTCCGGTCGTCGAGATCAACGGGAAGGACGTCCGCCGATGAGCGTCACCGACCAGCCGCCGTCCGGCGATCCGCGCGAAGCCCTGCACGACCGGATCGCCGCCGACTCCCTCACCACCCGGCGCGACTACCTCCGGATCGTGACGACCGTCTCCGGCGGGCTCGCCGTCGGCGGCCTCGGCGTGGCGAGCGGAATCCTGCCGCGCCACGGCGACCCCGACGACGCCAAGGCACCCTCGCCGAAGCGGATCGCCGCGCAACTCCTGCCCGGTGAGTCCCTCGCCTTCCACTACCCGGACGAAGAGGACCGGGCGGTCGCCGTACGGCTGGGCGACGGCACCCTCGTCGGCTACTCCGCGATCTGCACCCACCTCGCCTGTGCCGTGCTCTGGCGCAAGGACCGCGGTACCGAGGGCGAGCTGTACTGCCCTTGCCATGAGGGCATCTTCGACGCCCGCACCGGTGAGGTCACCGCCGGGCCACCGCCCCGCGCGCTGCCCAAGGTGGTGCTCGCCGAACTGCCCGACGGCAGCATCTGGGCGGTCGGCACGACGCGCTCGGGCGAGAGCGTCGAGCAGGGCCTGTGCCGTCAGCTCAGCCAGGAGCGTCCGGACCTCGCCTCCCGTATCGGCTGTCCGGCCGTCGAGGGCGGCGGCGCGGAAGCCCCGTCGCGCGCGGCCGGGGACGAGCCCTCCGGCAGGCGGCCATGACCGACGCCCGGCAGTCCCGGCAACAGGAGCCCTCGGAGCGCGGGGAGTATCCGGCGTACCCGGAGTACCACCCGGGAAGTGCTCGCCCCGAACTCAACCGGCCCGTCCATGAGCGCTATCCGCAGATCCGTGCCACCAGCGGCTATGGCGACCCCCGGGTCCGCCACACCGGCCCTGGCCCTGGGGCGGGCACCGACCAGGAGCCCGAACGGTCCTCGAAGCTGACGGCCCGGCTGGCCCTCGCCATGACGGTGGTCGTCGGACAGCTCTGGGGCCTGACCGTCGTCATCGACGCATGGATGGAGGGGCACACCGGCACGGCCTGGTGGGGTGCCGGCTTCCTCTGTCTGTCGTTCCTCGTCGTTCTCGGGCTGTGGCTGATCGATCCGAAGGATCGCTGACCCACCGCCGTACCCTTGATGTATGAGCACCGCCCCCGCCCCCGGCCCGCGCGATTCGAAGCCCTCCCAGCCGGAGCGGCCGAAACCGAAACCGGCTCTGATCTTCGACGATCCGCTGGACCAGCAGTCCTCGGACGATACGGACCGAGGGTGGGGCGAGCGGGCCCCGGCCGGTGGCAGCGCCGCCGATCTGGCGCGCTTTCTCGACGAGAAGCCGCCCCACCACATGTGATTTTCTGCTCCGTGGTGGTCCGGCGGCGGTGCCGCCGGTTCCCCGGCAGAGCGTTGCGCGGCAGATACGCGCACCCAGCCCCGCGACGCCGCGCCCCTCCAATTGCCGCTCGGTCTTGAGGCAATGCGCGTGAAAACCACCCAATCCGGGGGGTTGGTCAGGTGACTTGGGCAATCGTCCGTGCGAATCAGCACAGGGTCACCGCCAGTTGGGACGAGATGCCCGCGCCGGCCAGTGCGGTTGCCGTGGCCCGGGGGACGGAGAGCACGATCAGCGCTCCGTCCTGGCCGGAACCCTCTGCCGGGGTCTGCGGCACCTCCGCCACCCGCGCGCCCCTCGCAAGCACCCGGGCCCCGGCTCCGGCCCCGGTCCCGGTGCCGCCCTCCCCGGCGGCGATCACGTCGACGCGGTCACCCGGCCGCAATAAACGAACCGCCCCCGCATCCGCGATCCGGACCGGAGCCGACACCGGCTGAGCCGTTCGCCTGGCCTGCGACGGCGCCGGGCCGGCCTCACCCCCGGCCCCCGCCCCGTATGCGGCGTCGCCGCCCGCGCCCGAGCCGCCACCGCCCAGCCCTGTGACGGCGAGGGCGGCAGCCGTCAGGGCCAGCCCGGCGGCCAGGGCACGACGCTGCCGCCACAACGCCCGCCGCAGCCGACGCCCACCGCCCCCGCGCACCCGCAAGGGTTCGAACGCGGGCACCCCACAGGGCGGAGGCGCCGGTGACGCCGACGGCAAGGACGAGGCCGAGGACGAGGCGGAGGACGCGGACAGGGACGAGGCCGTGGACGGAGAAAACGTGGACGACGGGAGCATGGTCGACACCACCTGTCATGAGGAGTTTCCGGACGAACACCCCTCACGATCCACCGTCCGCGCGATTTGCGCCGATGCCTGTGGACAGCCCCGGCGTTGTGGACAACTCCGTCACCCACACACGCCCTAAGGCAGCTCGATCCCCGTCTCCAGACCGTCCAGTGCATGCGAGCACGGACAGTCCCGGTCCGCCTCCGCAGGCAGTGCGGCCACCACGTCGAAGAGCACCGAGCGCAGCCGATCCACATTGGCCGCGAACACCTTCATCACCTCGCCGTGCGAGACGCCCTCGCCGGCCTCCGCGCCCGCGTCCAGGTCCGTCACCAGGGTCATCGTCGTGTAGCAGAGGCCCAGTTCACGGGCGAGGACGGCCTCCGGGTGACCGGTCATCCCGACCACCGACCACCCCATCGCCGCATGCCAGCGCGACTCCGCCCGGGTCGAGAAGCGCGGCCCCTCGACGACCACCAGCGTCCCGCCGTCCACCGGATCCCAGCTCTGCGCCCGCGCCGCCGCCAGTGCGGCCCTGCGCCCCACGGGGCAGTACGGATCGGCGAAGCCCAGATGCAGGACGTTCGGCTCCGCCCCGTCGGTCCGGACCTCCCCGTCGTAGTACGTCTGTGTCCGGGACTTGGTCCGGTCCACCAGTTGGTCGGGCACGAGCAGGGTGCCCGGCCCGTACTCCGGGCGCAGGCCGCCCACCGCGCACGGGCCGAGCACCTGACGTACGCCGACGGAACGCAGCGCCCACAAGTTGGCCCGGTAGTTGATGCGGTGCGGCGGCAGATGGTGGCCGCGTCCGTGGCGGGGGAGGAAGGCGACGCGGCGGCCGCCGACCTCGCCGAGGAAGAGGGAGTCGCTCGGCCGTCCGTACGGGGTGTCCACGCGCACCTCAGTGACGTCCTCCAGGAAGGAGTACAAGCCCGAGCCACCGATGACACCGATCTCTGCGTTCACCATGCGATCACACTAGTACCGCGGCAGGCAACGTTCGCCCGTCAAGGAGCGGCCGCCCTCCGGGCGGACGACGCCACTTTCGAAACACGCCCTAGGTGTACTCGGCCATGAGGTTGGTTACGCGCGTCGGTAGTTGATCAAGAAGAGACCTCCGGGCGTAGTGGAGATGCCTGTCTTCACCACAACCGGAGGTCTTGATGGCCCACGCTAATGCCCGGCTGACCTTTCACGGCAGATGTCTTCTGGTGCGCCGTGTCGTGCAGGACCTGCGTCCTGTGGCGCATGTGGCCAAGGAGCTGGGAGTCTCACGGCAGTGCGCGCACCGGTGGGTGGCCCGCTTCCGGGCCGAGGGCTGGGACGGTCTGCACGACCGCTCCAGCCGGCCGCGCACGTGCCCCAGACGTACTCCCGGGCATGTCGAGGCCGCGGTGCTCGACGCGCGGCGTTCACACCGGCGCGGTCCGGACTTCCTCGCCGCGGAAACCGGCGTTCCCGCGCGGACGGTGACGCGCATCCTGCGCCGTCATGGCATGCCCCGCCTGGCCTCGTGCGACCCGCTGACCGGACAGCCGATCCGCGCCGGACGCCGCGGTCACGCCCGCTACGAACGTGACCGGCCCGGGGAACTGATCCACCTCGACGTCAAGAAGATCGGACGGATCCCGGACGGCGGGGGGTGGCGGGCGCACGGCCGGGAAGCCGGTAAGACCTACGCGCAAAAGCAGGCCCGGATCGGTTACGACTACGTCCACGCCGCCGTCGACGACCACTCCCGCACAACGCTTGGGCCTACCGCAAGAGCACCGCCTTCCGGCAGGCCGTGGCCGACCTCTGTGCCCAGCAGCGGTTCATCCGCCCCCACTGCCCCTGGACCAACGGCAAGGTCGAGCGCTTCAACCGCACCCTGCAAACCGAATGGGCCTACCGCCAGGTGTTCACCAGCAACACCGCACGCTCCCGCGCACTGGCGCCGTGGCTGGCCTTCTACAACACTCGACGTCGACACACCGCGCTCGGCGGCCAGCCCCCGATCAGCCGACTGTCACCAACGTCATGACCAAGTACACCTAGCGGCGTGGGAAAACGCCGGTAGCCCCGCCGAACGGATCGGCGGGGCTACCGGCGGAAGCGCGGTGCGGTGTGCGACTCAGGCGGCCGAGGTGCTGCTCTTCGAGGAGGAGGCGGAGGCCGGGGAGGAGGACGCGGTCGACTTCGAGTCGGATCCCGTCGAAGCCGACGTCGAGGACGCGGACGACGAGGAGGCGGACGACGAGGAGTCGGACGACGAAGCGGAACCGGACGTCTTCGCCGAGGCCGGCGTGCTGCTCGACGAGGAGCCGCGGCTGTCGTTCCGATAGAAACCAGAACCCTTGAAGACGATGCCGACCGCCGAGAACACCTTCTTCAGGCGTCCGTCGCAGCTCGGGCACACGGTGAGGGCGTCATCGGTGAACTTCTGCACCGCCTCAAGGCCCTCGCCACATTCGGTGCACTGGTACTGATAGGTCGGCACTTGCTCCTCCTGGCACTCTGACTCGATGAGTGCTAACGACGCTCCATACTGACGTATTCCACAGCATCAGTCCACCGTGACCGGCTTCCGGTGACCGACACCACGTGCCACGGTCCGTCCCGAGGCGGCGGGCGTGAGCCTCGAACGCAGTCCGACCAGGGTGATCAGGGCCAGTACGGTACCGACCAACGGCACCAGGAATCCGGTGTTGGCCCCGTGGGCGTCCGCGAGCCGTCCGGCGACTGTCACCGCCGCTGCCTGGCCGAGCGCGACCGAGCCCGTCAGCCAGGTGAACGCCTCGGTCCGGGCGGACCCCGGCACCAGGGCCTCGACCAGCGTGTAGCCGCTGATCAGGGCCGGGGCGATGGAGAGGCCGACCAGGAGTCCGAGCCCGGCCAGCAGGGGCACCGAGTGCACCGCCCACAGTCCGGACGCGGTCAGCGTCAGTGCCGCGTACCCGACGATCAGTCGCCGTCGCGGCCCGGTCTTCCAGGCGATGGCACCGCAGGCGATCCCGGCGAGCATGTTGCCGGCCGCGAAGACGCCGTACAGCAGGCCGTTGGCCTCAGGGCGGCCGATCTCCTCGGCGAAGGCGGTCAGCGAGACCTGCATGCCGCCGAAGACCGCGCCGATCCCGAGGAAGGCCACCGCGAGCACCCGTACGCCCGGTACGGACAGCGCGGAGGCGTGCCTCTGGGAGGCGCCGGAGGCGGCGTTGCGCACCGCGGGCTGGGTGCGGCGCTGCGCGGCGAAGAACAGCCCGCCGACCACGGTCAGCGCGGCCTCCGTGATCAGGCCGGCCGCCGGGTGGACCCCCGTGCACAGCGCGGTGGCGAGCACCGGGCCGATGACGAAGGTGAACTCGTCCGTCACCGATTCGAAGGCGGCCGCGGTGGACATCAGCGGCGAGGCCTCTCGGTCCGGTGTCGCGCCGAGCACGGCCGCCCAGCGGGCCCGCACCATCGGCCCGATCTGCGGGACGGACGCTCCCGTCGGCACGGCCGCCGCGAACAGCGCCCACAGGGGCGCGTCCGCCAGCGCGAGCGCCGTCAGCGCCGATACGGACGCGGCGTGCACCAGGACACCGGGCAGCAGGACGGCACGCTGGCCGAAGCGGTCGGCGAGCTTCCCCGTCTGCGGTGCGAACAGGGCCATGGACACACCGGTCACGGCGGCGACGGCGCCCGCACTGCCGTACGAACCAGTGGTGTGCTGGACCAGGAGCACGATGCCGATGGTCAGCATCGCGAAGGGCTGCCGTGCGGCGAAGCCCGGAAGGAGGAAAGTCCACGCACCCGGGGTGCGCAGCAACTGCCCGTAACCGGGGCGGTCGGTGACCGTGGACGCCACGGTCCTTGCCTTTCTGCCGCCTGGTGGCCGGGCTCCCGCAGGCGGCCGGCACCGGTGGTGCGGGCTCGTTCGTGCGGGTGCTGCCGAGAGCTGTCCTCTTCGCGCGGGACTGCGGTAGATGCCGGGCGCTCAGCAGAGGCGGAGGACGCCACGACCGCCATACGGTCGCGCCAGCTCTGCATCAGGCAGAGTTGGTCGTTCTGATCGGTCGATCGGGTCGACCGGCCCCGTCACGGGGTCGATCGATTCCTTTCATGCTACAGGCAGGGTCCTTGCACACCTGTGATCGTGCGCAAGGACCCCCTGCAAGGCCTGCACCCGCAAGGCCTGCACCCGCAAGGCCTGCACCCACAAGGCCACAAGGCCACAAGGCCGAAACCGCACCGCCCCCCGCGCCTTCACTGGCGCGTCTTCGGTCCGTCGGTCTTCCCCAGCCGTTTCACGGCCTTCAGCGCATGTGTCACGTCGTGCACCACATCGTGCCCCGCATGGGGCCCGAGGCTCTCGCCACCGCCGCTTCTGCCGCCGGAGGCCAGCCAGCCCGCGAGCTTGCCGTTCTCGCCGACCGCGCGCAGCCGTTCCTCCGTCGCGTCGCGCACCGGATCGGTGGCGACCACCAGCAGCTCGTCGCCGCGCCGCAGCACGGTCGAGGGCGCCGGCACGAAGCTCTTGCCGTCCCGTACGACGAGGGTGACGGCGGCTCCGGCGGGCAGCCGCAGCTCCCCGACCTCCACGCCGTGCATCTTCGAGCGGCCGGGGATCGCCACCGAGAGCAGATGACCGCGCAGCCGCTCCAGCGGGGCGGACTCGATGCCCAGGTCGGCGGCCTCGGCCGGGTCCTCGGCGATCTTCAGGGCCTTCGCCACCCAGGGCAGCGTCGGCCCCTGGATGAGGGTGTAGACGACCACGAGTACGAAGACGATGTTGAAGATGCGGGTGGAGCCCTCGACCCCGGCGACCATCGGGATGGTCGCCAGGATGATGGGCACGGCGCCGCGCAGCCCCGCCCAGGACATCAGGGCCTTCTCCTGCCAGGGCAGCCGGAACGGCGCCAGCGAGATGAAGACCTCCAGCGGACGCGCCACCACGGTCAGCACCAGGCCCACCACGACCGCGGGCCAGAAGTCGTCGAGCAGGTCGTGCGGGGTGACCAGGAGTCCGAGCAGCACGAACATGCCGATCTGGGCCAGCCAGCCGAGCCCGTCGGCGAAGCCGCGGGTGGCGGGCCAGTGCGGCAGCTTGGAGTTGCCGAGGATCATCGAGGCCAGATACACGGCGAGGAAGCCACTGCCGTGGGCCAGGGCGCCGGCCGCGTACGCGGACACCGCGATCGCCATCACGGCGATCGGGTAGAGACCGGAGGCGGGCAGCGCCACATGACGCAGTCCGAACGAGCCGAGCCAGCCGACGGCGATTCCCACGGCCGCACCGATGGCGAGTTCCAGGGCTATCTCGCCGATCAGTACGTACCAGCTGTCCACCGATCCCGTGGTCGAGAAGGCGACCACCAGGATCACCACGGGGGCGTCGTTGAAGCCGGACTCGGCCTCCAGTACGCCGGTGACCCGGGCGGGCAGCGGCACCTTGCGCAGTACGGAGAAGACCGCGGCGGCGTCCGTCGACGAGACGACCGCGCCGATGATCAGCGACTGCCGCCATTCCAGGCCGACCAGGTAGTGCGCCCCGGCCGCCGTGACGCCCACGCTCACCGCGACACCGACCAGCGAGAGCATCACCGCGGCGGGCAGCGCCGGTTTGATCTCTTTCCACTTCGTGCCCAGGCCACCCTCGGCGAGGATCACGACCAGTGCGGCATAGCCGATGACCTGGGTCAGTTCCGCATTGTCGAACTTGACGTCGAAGATGCCGTCCTGCCCTATGGCGATCCCGATGCCGAGGTACAGGAGCAGGCTGGGGAGCCCGCTGCGGGACGAGATGCGTACCGCCACCACCGCGACGAGCAGTACGAGCGAGCAGACGAGCAGGAGTTCGTTGAGCGTGTGGACAGACAGTGGCCGTTCCTTCCCTGCGTACGCCTGCCGAGTCGATCGACTTTCGGCATCGACCTTCGGCATCGGCCGATGGCGGCCGGTACTTCGTTACCTTACCTAATCTTTAACGCTTTCTTGACGCGGTCGAGCATTCGTACGATCGCTACGCAATTCGAATCATCCCGATACCGCGTCAGAGTCGTCGCGGCGCTGCGCCTATGGTTGCTCCTGCACTCCCAGGACCACCTGCCCCTCGAAGGACAGCGATGCCCGCCAACTCAACCGCCTCTTCCGCCTCCTCCGGTGCCGCCGGTGCGAAGACCGGCAGGAAGAAGGGGCGACGTGCCCGCCTGATCGTGATCGTTCTGGTGCTGGCGCTTGTCGCGGGTATCGGTTACGGGACGTTCTGGTCCGTATCGACCGTGCGGGCCTCGCACCCGCAGACCACCGGCTCGACCAAGCTCGACGGCCTCGACGGCAGCGTCGACGTCAAGCGCGACAGTTACGGAATCCCGCAGCTGTACGCGGACTCCGATGCCGATCTCTTCCGCGCCCAGGGCTTCGTCCACGCGCAGGACCGCTTCTGGGAGATGGACGTCCGCCGCCACATGACGGCCGGACGGCTCTCCGAGATGTTCGGCTCCGGACAGGTCGAGACGGACTCCTTCCTGCGCACGCTGGGCTGGCACAAGGTCGCCCAGGAGGAGTACGACAACGTCCTGTCCGAGGACACCAAGAAGAACCTCCAGGCGTACGCGGACGGCGTCAACGCCTACCTCAAGGGGCGCGACGGCAAGGACATCTCCGTCGAGTACGCGGCCCTCGGCTTCACCAACGACTACAAGCCCACCGAGTGGACCCCGGTCGACTCGGTCGCCTGGCTCAAGGCCATGGCCTGGGACCTGCGCGGCAACATGCAGGACGAGATCGACCGCTCGCTGATGACCAGCAGGCTCGACGCGAAGCAGATCGAGGACCTCTACCCGGCGTACCCGTACGACAAGCACCGGCCGATCGTCGACGAGGGGGCGATCTCCCCGGTCACCGGGAAGTTCGACCCGGACGCGACCCCGTCCGACACCGCCGGTCCGAACACCGCGCAGGGCGCCGCCGAGGGCCTGAACACCCAGCTCTCCGCGCTCTCCGACACCCTCGACCGGATCCCGGCGCTGCTCGGCCCGAACGGCAACGGCATCGGGTCCAACTCCTGGGTGGTCTCCGGCGACTACACGACGACCGGCAAGCCGCTCCTCGCCAACGACCCGCACCTGGCGCCGCAGCTGCCCTCGGTCTGGTACCAGATGGGCCTGCACTGCCGCGAGATCACGGCGAAGTGCCAGTACGACACCGCGGGCTACACCTTCTCCGGCATGCCGGGTGTGATCGTCGGTCACAACCAGGACATCGCCTGGGGCCTCACCAACCTCGGTGCGGACGTCACCGACCTCTTCCTGGAGAAGGTCTCCGGCGACGGCTACCTGTACGACGGCAAGGTCAAGCCCTTCACCACCCGTGAGGAGACCATCAAGGTCGCGGGCGGCAAGGACCGGGAGATCACCGTCCGCGAGACCAACAACGGCCCGCTGGTCTCCGACCGCAGCAGCGAACTGGAGAAGGTCGGCCAGAAGGCCCCCGTCACCAACTCCGCTCCGGACCGCGCCGACGGCTACGCGATCGCCCTGAAGTGGACCGCGCTGGAACCCGGAACGTCCATGGACGCCATCTTCGAGCTCAACCGGGCCAAGGACTTCGCCGGCTTCCGGGCAGCGGCCGAGCACTTCGAGGCTCCCTCGCAGAACCTCATCTACGCCGACACCAAGGGCCACATCGGCTACCAGGCACCCGGGAAGATCCCGGTGCGCCTCAAGGGCGACGGCACGATGCCCAGCCCCGGCTGGTCCTCGGCGTACGGCTGGGAGAAGGAGCCGGTCCCGTTCGACGAGCTGCCCTACGAGTACGACCCGGAGCGCGGCTACATCGTCACCGCCAACCAGGCCGTGATCGACGAGGAGAAGTACCCGCACCTGCTGACCAAGGACTGGGGCTACGGCACCCGCAGCCAGCGGATCGACGACCTCATCCAGTCGAAGATCAAGGGCGGCGGGAAGATCTCGACCGAAGACATGCAGAAGATGCAGATGGACAACACCAGCGAGATCGCCGCGCTGCTGGTGCCCGAGCTGATGAAGATCAACGTCTCGGACAAGAGCGTCCGCGAGGCGCAGAAGCTCCTGGAGGGCTGGGACTACACCCAGGAGCCCGACTCGGCCGCGGCCGCGTACTTCAACGCTGTCTGGCGCAACATCCTCAAGCTGGCCTTCGGCAACAAGCTGCCCAAGGAGCTGCGGGTCAAGGGCGAGTGCCTCAACGTGCCCCGGGCCGACGGTTCGGGCCCGGTGGACGAGCAGGGCAGGCTGGTGCGCGAGTGCGGCCAGCGCGACGCGGACTCCGCCCAGCCCGACGGCGGCGACCGCTGGTACCAGGTGGTCGCCCAGCTGATGGACGACCCGGACAGCGACTGGTGGAAGGCGCCGGGGAGCGGCCGGGACGAGCCGATCGAGAACCGTGACCAGCTCTTCGCCCGCGCCATGGAGGACGCCCGCTGGGAGCTGACCGCCAAGCTCGGAAAGGACATCACCACCTGGAGCTGGGGCCGGCTGCACCAGCTGACCCTGGAGAACCAGACCCTCGGCACCGAGGGCCCCGATCTGCTCCAGCGGGCCCTCAACCGCGGCCCGTGGAACCTCGGCGGCGGCGAGGCCGCGGTGAACGCCAGCGGATGGAATGCGGCGGGCGGCTACGAGGTCGTCTGGGTCCCGTCGATGCGGATGGTGGTCAACGTGGGTGACTGGGACAAGTCCCGCTGGATCAACCTCACCGGCGCCTCCGGGCACGCGTTCAGCGCCCACTACACCGATCAGACCGACAAGTGGGTAAACGGTGAACTGCTCGACTGGTCCTTCGGCACGAACGCCGTCGTCAAGTCGACGACCGACACCCTGACCCTCAAGCCCTAGCCGGGCCCTGTCGTCGAGCTGCCGTCGTCGCCCGGACCCCGCGCGGCGGACGGCAGTTCGGCGACACGGCCCAGGGCCTGTCCGGTGGATCAGGGTCGGACAGGGCGCGGCGTCCGGTGCGGTGCATCGCAAGGCGCCGGAGCGTCTTAATGGCAGAGCTGTTCGGACGTTTCGGCAACGCCGCGAGGCGCCGTTTCCCCGGCCATGATCCGCCGGACAGGCCCTTAGCGGCTTGGACGGTCCGTCCGGCGGCTTGCGGACGGTGTCACCACCACGTCCACGGGGTGGTCGTGCGGTTCCTCCGGGACCCGCGCGACCACCTCGTCGTCGTACAGCAGGACGATCAGCGCGGGATGTGCCCCGGCCGCGGCGAGCCTGGCCAGCACCCGGTCGTAGCTGCCGCCGCCACGGCCGAGCCGCATCCCGCGCCCGTCCACCGCGAGGCCCGGCAGCAGCACCGCGTCGGCCTCCAGGACCGCTTCGGGGCCGAGGCGCGCGCCGTCCGGCTCCAGCAGTCCGCGGCCGGCCCGTACGAGGCGGTCCGCCCCCTCGTACGGCGCCCAGTCCAGATCGTTGTCCGCGAGCAGCACCGGCAGCAGCACCCGCACCCCCCGGGCACGCAGGGCCTCCAGCAGCACCCGGGTGCCCGGCTCGCTGCCCACCGAGACGTAGGCGGCGACGGTACGGGCCCCGGACAGCTCCGGGAGAGCCAGTGCGCCCCGGGACAGAACCATCGCGGCGTTATCCACGTCTTCCCTGCTCAGAAGACGCCGTGCGGCCAGCAGTTCACGCCGGAGCAGTGTCTTTCGGGACATCTCAGTGCTCAACGGGCACCCCTGGATCTCTCATATGTACGTATAGGCGTACAAAGTTAACCGGAGCCTCACCTTCCTCACATAAGCACCGGTTATGGTTCTGCGCATGACTCAGTCGCACCCCAGGATCAGCAAGGCTGTCATCCCGGCCGCGGGCCTCGGCACCCGCTTCCTGCCGGCCACCAAAGCCACTCCCAAGGAGATGCTGCCTGTGGTCGACAAGCCCGCGATCCAGTACGTCGTCGAGGAAGCGGTGACCGCCGGCCTCTCCGACGTACTGATGATCACCGGCCGCAACAAGCGTCCGCTGGAAGACCACTTCGACCGTAATTACGAGCTGGAGTCCGCGCTCACCCGCAAGGGAGACGCCGAACGGCTCAAGAAGGTCCAGGAGTCGAGCGACCTGGCCACCATGCACTACGTCCGGCAGGGCGACCCGCGCGGCCTCGGCCACGCCGTGCTGTGCGCCGCACCGCACGTCGGTGACCAGCCGTTCGCGGTCCTCCTCGGCGACGACCTGATCGACCCGCGCGACCCGCTGCTGGCCCGCATGGTCGAGATCCAGGAGCGCGAGGGCGGCAGTGTCATCGCGCTGATGGAGGTCTCGCCGGAGCAGATCCACCAGTACGGCTGCGCGGCCGTCGAGCCCACTGCCGAGGGCGATGTGGTGCGCATCAGCGGCCTCGTCGAGAAGCCCGAGGCCGCCGAGGCGCCCAGCAACCTCGCCATCATCGGCCGCTACGTCCTGGACCCCGCCGTCTTCGACATACTGCGCAGGACCGGGCCGGGCCGCGGTGGCGAGATCCAGCTCACCGACGCGCTCCAGCTCCTCGCCGAGGACGAGAAGATCGGCGGCCCCGTGCACGGTGTCGTCTTCAAGGGCCGCCGCTATGACACCGGTGACCGGAGCGACTATCTCCGTGCCATTGTCAGACTCGCGTGCGAACGTGAAGACCTGGGCCCGGACTTCAAGACCTGGCTCCGCAGTTACGTCACCGAGGAGATGTAGCACTTTGAGCAGCACGATGTGGTCGGTGGACGAGCACCTGGCAGACATTCTCGAAGCGGTGCGCCCGCTCGAACCCATCGAGCTGCAACTGCACGATGCCCAGGGCTGCGTCCTCGTCGAGGACGTCATGGTGGAGATCGCTCTGCCGCCCTTCGACAACAGCTCGATGGACGGGTACGCGGTCCGTGTCGCCGATGTCGAGGGCGCCGACGAGGAGTTCCCCGCGGTGCTCACGGTCATCGGTGACATCGCGGCGGGCAGCGACGGCCTGCCCGGCGACCGGGCCGTCGGCCCCGGCGAGGCCGCCCGGATCATGACCGGCGCCCCGATGCCGGCCGGCGCCGAGGCCGTGGTCCCGGTCGAGTGGACCGACGGCGGTACGGGCGGCGGCCCCGCCGACACCATGCGCTCCCTGAGCGACGCCCCGGAGGGGGCGGGCGGCGAGGTCCGGGTGCACCGCCCCGTGGAGGCCCGCGCCCATGTCAGGGCCCGCGGCAGCGACGTCAAGCCGGGCGATCTGGCGCTCAGCGCCGGATCGGTCCTCGGCCCGCCGCAGATCGGCCTGCTCGCGGCGATCGGCCGCTCGACGGTGAAGGTGCGGCCCCGGCCGCGCGTCGTCGTCATCTCCACCGGCAGTGAACTGGTCCAGCCCGGTGAGGAACTGACCGGCGGCCGGATCTACGACTCGAACAGCTTCGCGCTCGCGGCCGCGGCCAAGGACGCCGGAGCGATCGCCTACCGTGTCGGCGCCGTCACCGACGACGCCGACACGCTCCGTGCCACGATCGAGGACCAGCTGATCCGCGCCGACATCGTCGTCACCACCGGAGGCGTCAGCGTCGGCGCGTACGACGTCGTCAAGGAAGCCCTCTCCTCGGTGGGCGACGAGGACGAGCCGGGCAGCGGCATCGACTTCCGCAGGCTCGCCATGCAGCCGGGCAAGCCGCAGGGCTTCGGCTCGATCGGCCCCGACCACACCCCGCTGCTGGCGCTGCCCGGCAACCCCGTCTCCTCGTACGTCTCCTTCGAGCTGTTCGTACGGCCCGTGATCCGCGCCCTGATGGGGCTTCCGGACGTGAACCGCCCCACTGTCCGGGCCGTGCTGGACGCCGACAAGGCACTCACCTCGCCCTCCGGCAAACGCCAGTTCCTGCGCGGTACGTACGACGCGGAGGCCGGCACGGTCACCCCCGTCGGCGGTGCCGGATCGCATCTGATCGGCGCGCTCGCGCGGGCGGACGCGCTGATCGTGCTGCCCGAGGACGTCACCTCCGCCGAGCCCGGCACGGACACCGAGGTGATCCTGCTCCGCTGATTCCCTGGCGGTGGCGGTACGGTGTCTGGCGCTGTGCCTTCCCGGGGACACCCCCGGGCCCCCGGCCCGCACCCCGGTGCGGGCCGAGCGGGCAACCGGCGCCCTACCGCGAGGCGGAGTGAGTTGAGTACGCAGAACAGGCTGACGCACATCGACGAGGCGGGTGCGGCCCGCATGGTCGACGTCTCGGAGAAGGACGTCACCGCGCGGGTGGCCCGCGCCAGCGGCCGGGTCCTCGTCTCGCCGCGCGTCGTCGAACTGCTCCGCGGCGAGGGAGTCCCCAAGGGCGACGCCCTCGCGACCGCCCGGATCGCCGGGATCATGGGAGCCAAGCGCACCCCCGACCTGATCCCGCTCTGCCACCCGCTGGCCGTCTCCGGCGTCAAGGTCGACCTGAGCGTCGCCGACGACGCGGTGGAGATCCTGGCCACCGTGAAGACCACGGACCGCACGGGCGTCGAGATGGAGGCCCTGACCGCGGTCTCCGTCGCCGCGCTCACCGTGATCGACATGATCAAGGCAGTCGACAAGGCGGCGGTCATCACGGATGTACGGGTCGAATCGAAGTCGGGCGGCAAGTCCGGCGACTACCGGCGCACCGGGGCCGACGGAGCGGACGCGTGACGGCGCCCTGGTCGTCACCGGCCCCGTCCCCCTACCGCGCCCTGGTCGTCACCGCCTCCAACCGCGCCTCGGCCGGCGTCTACGCCGACAGGGGCGGCCCCCTGATCTCCGAGGCGCTCACGCAGCTCGGCTTCGCCGTCGACGGCCCGCAGGTCGTGCCCGACGGCGACCCCGTCGAACAGGCCCTGCGCGCCGGAGCGGCCGCCGGGTACGACGTCATCGTCACGACCGGCGGTACGGGCATCTCGCCCACCGACCGCACCCCCGAGGCCACCCGCCGCGTCCTGGACAGCGAGATCCCCGGCATCCCGGAGGCGATCCGCGCCGAGGGCCGCGACAAGGTCCCCACCGCCGCGCTCTCCAGGGGCCTCGCGGGTGTCGCGGGCCGCACGCTCATCGTGAACCTGCCGGGCTCCACCGGCGGGGTGCGCGACGGACTCGCCGTCCTCGCCCGTCTCCTGGTGCACGCCGTCGACCAGCTGCGCGGCGGCGATCACCCCCGACCGGGGAGCCCGAGCTGAACGTCTCGACCTGGCCGGTGGTCCTCAGCGACGGCGAGATCGTGCTCCGGCCGATCAAACTGCGCGACCAGCGCATGTGGCGCGAGGTCAACCGGCGCAACCGCGAGTGGCTGCGCCCCTGGGAGGCGACCGTCCCGCCGCCCGCCCCGGGCGGGCCGGTGGCCCAGCGCCCCACGTACCGTCAGATGATCCGTCATCTGCGCGCCGAGGCCAACGCGGGCCGGATGCTGCCCTTCGCCATCGAGTACGAGGGCCGGCTGGTCGGTCAGCTGACGGTCGCCGGGATCACCTGGGGCTCGATGTGCTCGGGCCATGTCGGCTACTGGGTCGACCAGGCGGTGGCCGGCCGGGGCGTGATGCCGACCGCGGTGGCGCTCGCCGTCGACCACTGCTTCCGCACGGTCGGACTGCACCGCATCGAGGTGTGCATCCGGCCGGAGAACGGGCCCAGCAGAAGGGTCGTGGAGAAACTGGGATTCCGCGAGGAAGGTCTGCGCCCGCGCTATCTCCACATCGACGGTGCCTGGCGGGACCACCTCATCTATGCGCTCACCGCGGAGGAAGTACCCGACGGACTGCTCGGGCGCTGGCACCGGTCGCGACCTGGAACACCGCGGGAAATGAAATAAGTGTTCGATATTGATCGGCAGTTGGCCCATGCCGAACTCACAAACGCCCATGGTTGATCTGAAGAATCACAAAAAAAGTCTGTGATATCAGCCGGATTGTGCGACACACCGGGCCAATTGGCGGATGCCTCCGCGCAAACCCCTCTACGGTGTGAGATGTGAGCAGCAGCGGCCTCATCTATGCAGTCATCGTCGGGGCCTGGGCCGCCTACTTGGTGCCGATGTGGCTCCGCAGGCAGGACGAGCTCAACGAAGCCCGTCCGACAGAACGCTTCAGCACCGCCATCCGGCTGCTGTCCGGACGAGCGGCGATGGAGCGCCGGTACGCCAAGGACCTGCGGGAGCGCATCGGTGAGCAGGCGGAGCCCGGCGCAGACCCGGACGTCGACACGGACCGACTGGATTCCGTGGACGTCCGGGCCTTCGCCGCACCCGACGCGCACACCGAAGCCCGGGTGCACGACCCGGGGCGCGCGCCGGAGCGCACTCCCGAGGAGCGCCCGGAACCGGCACCGGCCCAGGCAAAGACTCAGGCAAAAGCCCAGGTAAAGGCCCAGGCGAAGGCACCGGCTTCCGCGCGGCGCGCACGCCAGCGCGCCGGCGGGACGGACGCCGAGCGCGTCCGGCGCGCCCAGCGCCTGCAGGTCCTCGCGCGTCGCCGGCGCACCACCGTCGTCCTCTTCCTGGCCTTCACCCTCGGCGCGGTCGTCGCGGCGGTCGGCGGCCTCCACTTCCTCTGGGCGCCCGCGGTTCCGGCCGTGCTGCTGAGCACGTACATCGTGCATCTGCGGGCCCAGGAGCGGCGCCGGTTCGCCTTCACCATGGACCGGCGCCGGGCCGAGGTGGCGGCGCAGCATCTGCGCGAGAGCCGCACCCGCAGGCACCCGCCGGCCGCGGCGGCCCCGGCCGAGCCCGACGAGGAGCCCGAAGCGCGCCGCCCCGAGCCGGAGCCCGCGCCCGCGGTCTCCCCGCAGGAGGCCGGCCGCCGCGCCCTGGTCGAGCAGACGGACCATGCCGAGTGGGTCGACCAGCAGCGCGAGCGCGGCCCGGTCCAGGGCGACAGCTGGGAGCCGGTCCCGGTTCCGCTGCCCACCTACGTCACCGCCCCGGTCGCCCCGCGCGCCACGGGCGGCGTCGAGGTCGGCAACCCGGAGACGTGGAGCGCGGCCCGCTCCAGCACCGCCGAGCCCACGGGCACCTCGCACCCCGTCGTGCCCCAGGTCGACCCGGCGCCGCGCCAGCGCACCAACCAGTCCCGCCGCACCCGGGACCGGGGCCGGACCCCGCTCTTCGACCAGTACGAGGACGGGGAACGCCCCAGAGCCGCCAACGAGTGAGCCCGCTCCGGGCCCGCTGCCCCGCCGCCTCGGCTGACCAGCACGGAACGGATTTCCGAGCACCCCGTTCGGGATGCTAGAGTTTCACTCGTTGCAAGGGCCTGTGGCGCAGTCTGGTAGCGCACCTCGTTCGCATCGAGGGGGTCTGGGGTTCAAATCCCCACAGGTCCACCGCGGGCCGTTCACGAGTTAGCTCGTGAACGGTTCACGAAATCCCGTCCAGTCGATTCAACTGGGCGGGATTTCGTGGTTTTCAGGCTTGGTACGACGCGGATGCCGCTCGGGGAAGCCCGGTTCGGTGCCGTGGGCACGGTGAGCGGAGCTGGCTGTGGCTGTGCGGGCATGGCGAAGCGGCCGCAGGACTCGGGTGGTCCTGCGACGCGCTGATGGCTGTGCGGTTGTGCCTGCTTCGACGGTGCCGTTTCTACGGTTCGGGCGGCGGAGCGGAGTTGCTGGCCGCTACGTCTTCGATGGGGTTCTCGTAGGGGTCCGGAGTCTCGGGGATATCACGGAGGGTGTAGTTCTCTTCCTTCCACAGACGCTGGTCGCGCAGGAAGGACTCAATGGTCCGCAGGTTTTCGACCATGAGCTGGACGGCGCTCAGCAGGGTCTGAGCTACGCGTCCCCGGCTCTGGCGCTTCTCGCGGGAGTGCAGGAACGTCTCGACGTTCTTGGCGCGGCCGTTGAGTCCTTCGACGTGGCTGCGCAGACTGCGGTGCGCCCGTTGCCAGGCTGCCCGGCCCCAGGGAAGGTCCTGGCGGAGCTTGGGCATGATGTCGACCGGCACGGTGATCGTGGACTGCTGGCAGATGACTGGACGCTGGTAGGCGGGCCGTTCTGGCGGGCGCACCGTCGGCCTGGCGTCCGGATGGGCCTGCCTGGCACGGTGGTTGGTCGGGTCGATGGCGTGGGGCTGGGCACGGGCAGGGCGGCGTGGTGCGTGACTGCGGCGGCGGTGGGCGCCGGCGGTGTCGCGTTCCTGGGCCCAGGGGCAGGTCCGAGGCGGTTGACGATTCCGCTATTCGTCAGTCCGGTCGCCATGAGTTCCAGCACCTGGCGCTCCCGCGGGGTCAGCAATTCCGTCGCGCGCTTCTCGCGCGGACTTCCCACGAACTGCTTGAAGATGTCCGAGTCGAGCACGGTCTCCCCCTGCCGGACCCGGTGCAGCGCAGCGAGGAACTCCGCGAAGTCGCCCACCCGTTGCTTGAGCAGATAGCCCGTACCGGCCGGTGCCTCGCGGACCAACTCCTCGGCGTACGTGGGTTCCACGTACTGCGAGAGCAGCAGGACGGCGGTGCCGGTGCCCAGCCGCTGGATCTCGACGGCGGCCCGAATGCCTTCGTCGGTGTGGGTCGGCGGCATCCGGACATCCATGATGACCACGTGCGGCCGGGCCGTCCGCACCACTTCCACAATCCCTGTCGCGTCGCCCAACGAAGCGACGACTTCAATGCCCTCGTCCGCCAGCAGCCTCGCCATTCCCGCTCGTAGGAGCGCGGAATCCTCGGCGATCGCGACGCGCATGGAGCTCCTGCTGGTTAAGGTTCGTGCCCACCGATTGGCGGACGCGTGTCGCCGAATGGTGTAGGGAAGTGTGGGGCTGTCAGCATAGGCGTGGCGCGGCGGTCACCCTTTACTGGCGCGTGGCCGTCGTGGCGGTGCTGACCTGGCGCAGGAGGCGCCCGGTCGCCGCGAGACTCACCACCACCCCCACCAGGACGCACGCCGCGACGAGCGTTCCCAGGACGCCCCACGGCACGCTCAGCGGCACCTCGCCGCCGAAGACGCTCAGCGACCCCTGGTAGGCGTGGGCACCCCACGCCACCACCGCGGCCGCGATCAGCGTCCCCAGCACCGTGGTGGCCAGGGTCTCCCACAGCGCCATCCGCCGGACCTGGCCCGCGCTGACACCGATCATCCGCATACCGGCGATCTCCCGGCCGCGCCTGCTGTAGGACATGACCAGGGTGCTCGCCACCGCGATCAGCGCGTACAGCGAGGCGGGCACGGTCAGCACGGCCAGCACCAGGCTGTTCATCCGATCCTGGTAGGTATCGGCACTCCCGAACCACGTCTCGGCCGGCAGCACCCGCACCCGGTCGGCGCCGAGCCGCTCGGTGAGCTCCGCCGCGGCCGCCTCGACGGAGGCCGCGCCCCGCTCGTCGAGCAGCACCGCCGCACGCTCCGGGCGCGGAGCGGGAGAGGCGCCCCGGGTGTCCGGCGGCAGCACCACCGGGGGCACGGCGGAACCGCCGTCCAGCACCGCAGCGACCTTCGCCCGGACCGGCTCGCCGCCGAACAGGCTGTAGGTGACCGTGGAGCCCGCGTGGTGCCCGTACCACTCGGCGAACTCCCGCGAGACCGCCACCGTGCCCGGCTCCAGTGGCCCGAGGGAGCCGTCCACCACGGTGATCCGGTGCGTACGGGAGAGCGCCATCGGGTCCGCCAGCGCCGCCTGCTCCTTCCACACCGAGTACGGTCCGGCCACCGCGATCTCCAGCGGCGCGGGGGCCGAGACGGCGGCCACCCGCGGGTCCTCCCGCAGCCGGCCGACCGTGTCCTGGTCCAGCCCGGCACCGTCCCGGGCGGGCTCGACCACGAGCTGAGCGGTGGTCCGCGCCCGGTCGTCCGCCGAGGTCGCCGCGCCCGTGGTGGAGAGCACCGTGGTGAAGATCCCGACGATCGCGAGGATCGCCAGCACCGGCCCGACCAGCGACGCGGTCCGCCGCCGGGAGGTACGCACCGACTCCGCCGCCAGCCGTCCCGCCACCGGGTCCGCCCAGCGCAGCGTCAGCGCCATCAGGCGCAGCAGCGGCGGCAGGTACAGCGGCCCGAGCAGGGTGGCCGCGACGGCCAGCGCCATCGTGCCGAACAGTGCCAGCGGCGTCGCCGCCTCGGCGCCCGAGCCCGGCGCGAGCGCCACCATCACCGCACCGGCGAGCAGCGCCGCCACACCGGTCACCGCACGCCCCACCGTCATCGTGCGGGAGTCGAGGTCGGCCTCGCGCAGGGCCTCGGTCGGCCGTGCCCGGGAAGCCCGCTTCGAGGCGGCCACCATGCCGAGCAGGGCGATGACCAGACCGCTGCCCGCGGCGAACACCGAAGGCCACAGCAGCGGGCCCGTTCGCAGGTCGACCGGCGACAGACCGGTCCCGTTCAACGCCTCGACGGTGACCGGCGCGGCCACCGCGGCGACCACGCAGCCGACCACCGCGGCCGGCACCGCCACCGCCAGGGACTCACCGAGCGCCATCCGGCGCACCTGACCGCCGCCCGCCCCCACCAGGCGGAGCAACCCCATGTCGCGGCGGCGCAGCGCGATGCCGAAGGCACCGGTCCCGGCGATGACGAAGACCGTCACGAACGCCGACACCACCCCGGCCATCGCCAGCACGCTCTGCACCCCGCCCATGTCCAGGTCACCGCTGGAGAGGGTGCGGGCCGCACCGGTGCCGTCCTTCAGGGTCGCCGAGGGCGTCGAGCCGTCCGGCGTCCCGTCCACCGCCCAGGTCGCCGCGAGCGCCGACGCCGAGACGCCGATCAGCGCGACGCCGAGCGCGAGCGCGACGAACGTCCCGGCGAACAGGGCCCAGTAGTGACGCACCGACTGCAACGAGATGCGCCACATCACCGCTCCCACAGGCTGAGCTGCTGGGCGACCGCCTCGGCCGTCGGATGGTCGAGCTTGCCGACGACCTGGCCGTCGGAGAGGAAGACCACGCGGTCCGCGCAGGCGGCGGCCGCCGGATCGTGGGTGACCATCGCCACCGTGCGCCCGGCCCGGTCGACCGTGTCGCGCAGCAGCTCCATGATCTGCCGCCCGCTGCGGCGGTCCAGGGAGCCGGTGGGCTCGTCGGCGAACACGATCTCCGGCTCGGCCACCAAGGTCCGCGCGATCGCCACCCGCTGCTGCTGGCCACCGGAGAGCTGCGCCGGGCGCCGGCTCGCCATGTCCGCCAGCCCCACCTGACGCAGCGCCTCCATGACCCGCTCCCGGCGCACCCGCCCGCGCTGCAGCCGCAGCGGCAGCGCCACGTTCTCGTACGCGCTCAGCATCGGCAGAAGGTTGAACTGCTGGAAGACGAAGCCGATGCGGCTGCGGCGCACCACGGTCAGCTCGCGTTCGCCGCAGGCCGCCAGGTCGGTCTCACCGAGCAGGACCTTGCCGGAGTCGGGCTTGTCGAGCCCCGCCGCGCAGTTCAGCAGCGTGGTCTTGCCGGAACCGGAGGGGCCCATCACCGCGGTCAGTGCCCGCTGCGGGATCCCCAGGCTGACCTCGCGCAGTACGGGGACGGGACCCGCGGCGCTCGGATAGCTCTTGGAGACGCCCGCGAGCTGGATGGCGGGGAGCTGGATGTCGGTGAGCAGTGGCATGTTCCCAGTCCAGCAGAGGCGAGGGCCCGGGTCAGTGGGTCTGCGAGGAGTGTCGGGGGGAGGGTTTTCCCTACCACCGGCGCCCGCCGCCGGGCGGTTAGAGTGCCGGGGTGCACCCGCCCGCGCCACGGCCCTCGGAGGAACACCGACCATGACCGTTGCCGTCTGGGAGGCCGTGCGACGGCGTCCGGTGCGCTTCCTGGTCTCCGCCTGGCCGCTGCGCTCCTGGGCCTTCCTGCTGAGCGGCCTGGTCGTGGGACCCGTGGTCCTGCTCCTGTGCGCCGCCCTGTTCCTGGTCGGCGTGGGCCTCTCGGTGGTGGGCGTCGGGTTGCTGCTCCTGCTGGCCCTGGCCGTCCTCGGCCTGCCCGTCGCGGCCCTGGAGCGGCGCCGGTTACGGCTCGTCGAACCGGAACCGCTGCTCGACCCGCACGGCTCCCTGCCCGGGACGAGCGCGCTGCCGTGGCTGCGTACCCGGCTGCGGGAACGGGCGACCTGGCGCGAGCTGGCGTACACGCTGCTGCTCGGGATCGTCTTCACGGCGACCGGAATCGGTTTCGCCGCGCTGCTCGGGTTCTCGCTGATCCTCATGGCGACACCCGTGATCGTCTGGGCCATCGCCCCCGACACGGTGATGCTGGTGCCCGGACAGCCGATCTCCGACCCCGTCGCCGCTCTGCCCGGCAGCGCCGCCGGGCTGTTCGGCCTGGTGGTCTCGGCGTACGCGGGCGGGCTGCTGGCCGGTGTCCAGGTGCGCGTCGCCCAGTTCCTGATCTCCGCCCGCGACGAGGACTTCAGCAACCGGGTCATCGAACTCACCCGTTCCCGGGCCCGGTTGGTCGACGCCTTCGAGGCCGAGCGCCGCCGCATCGAGCGGGACCTGCACGACGGCGCCCAGCAGCAGCTCGTCGCGCTCACCATGACGCTGGGCCTGGCCGAACTGGAGCTGCGCGGCCAGGACTCGGGCGCCGGGCCGCTCGTCACCCGGGCCAGGGGCGAGGCCCGTCAGGCCCTGGAGCAGCTGCGTTCGCTGGTACGCGGCATCCATCCGCAGGTGCTCACCGACCACGGACTGCCCGCCGCGGTCGCCGAACTCGCCCTGCGCAACCCCATTCCCGTCACCGTCGACCTGGATCTGCCGCACCGGCTGCCGTCCGCCCTGGAGACCACGGCGTACTTCACCATCACCGAGGCGCTCACCAACGCCTCCAAGCACAGCGGCGCGGACCAGGTGTCCATCGTGGGCCGGCTGCGGGGCGACACCCTCGTCCTGCTCGTCACCGACGACGGCCACGGCGGCGCCGACCCCGAGGCCGGTGCCGGTCTGCAAGGATTGGCGGACCGGGTGGCCATTCTGAAAGGCAGGCTCATCGTGACCAGTCCCGTCGGCGGACCCACCCAGCTCCGTGTGGAGGTTCCGTGCTCCGCGTAGTGCTGGCCGAGGACGCCGTCCTGTTACGCGCCGGACTGGTCGAACTGCTCTCCCGGGTCGGACACCAGGTGACCGCCGCCGTCGGGAACGCCGAGGAGCTGGCCCGCGCGGTGGAAGCCGACCGGCCGGACGTGGTCATCACCGACGTACGGATGCCGCCCGGCTTCCGCGACGAGGGGCTGCGCGCGGCCCTGGAACTGCGCCGCGAGGATCCGTCCCTGCCAGTGCTGGTGCTGTCGCAGTACGTGGCCACCGCCTACGCCACCCAGCTGCTGGGCGGTTCGCCGGCCGCGGGCGGCCTCGGCTACCTGCTGAAGGACCGGGTCGGGGACGTCACCGATTTCCTCGACGCACTCGACCGGGTCGCCTCCGGGCAGACCGTGATCGACCCGGAAGTGGTGCGGGTGGTGCTCCAGCAGGGAGCCGCCGACAAGCCGCTCCAGCGGCTCACCCCCCGCGAGCGGGAGGTGCTCGCCGTGATGGCGGAGGGCCTCAACAACCAGGCCATCGCGCAGCGGCTCACCATCACCGAGGCGTCGGTGGTCAAGCACGCCAGCAGCATCTTCATGAAGCTGGACCTCGACCCGGCCGAGGGCAACCGCCGGGTCCTCGCCGTGCTCGCCCATCTCCGTCGCGAGGACCCTTCGGCCTGAGCCCCGGCGCCGCGCCGCCCGGCCCGGGTCACTCGCCGAAGGCGCGGGTCCGCAGCCGGTCGGTGCCCGGGGTGAGGAGCTGGTTCAGGCGGTCCGCCGACGCGTCCCAGGACCAGTGGTCCTCCACCCACGTCCGCCCGGCCTGCCCCATGGCGGCGGCCCGCACCGGATCGGTGAGGACGGCCGAAACGGCGTCGGCGACGGCGGACGGGTCCGTGCCGTCGACCACCGTGCCCGTCTGCCCGTCGAGCACGGTGTCCGGCGCGCCGCCCGAGTCGCCGACCACGACGGGCAGGCCGCTGGCGGACGCCTCCAGGAAGACGATGCCCAGCCCTTCCGCCTCCAGCCCCGCCTTCCGGGTCCGGCAGGGCATGGCGAAGGCGTCGGCAGCCGCGTAGTACGCGGCCGTCGAGGCGTGGTCGAGGCCCCCGGCGAAGACGACATGGCCCTCCCCGTACCGGCCCGCCAGCTTGTGCAGCCGCTCCCGGTCCGGGCCGTCGCCCACGATGAGCAGCACCGCGTCGGGCACCGCGCGCCGGATGCGGGGCAGCGCCCGTATCAGCGTGTCCTGGCCCTTGCGCGCCACCAGCCGGGAGACGCACAGGACGACCTTCCGGCCCACCAGGCCATGGCGTTCACGGACCTTCCTCGCCTGGCCGGGCGCGGGCCGGAACTCCGCCGTGTCCACCCCCGGCACCAGCCGCGCGAGCTGGGCACGGGGCCCCAGAGCGGGCGCGATGCGGCGCCGGGTGTACTCGCCCAGGTAGGTGACGACATCGACATGGTCGCCTATGCGTCGCATGACCTGCCGCGCCCCGGGAGTACGGGCCCACCAGATCTCGTGGCCGTGCGTGGTGGCGACCAGGCGGCGCAGCCCTCCGCGTCGCAACGCCGGCGCCATCGCGGCGAGCGGCGCCGCCGCCCCGAACCACGCCCGGTCGCAACCGTGTTCGCGGGCGATCTCCAGGGCCCGCCCGGTCACCCTGGGGGTCGGCAGCAGCATGCGGCTGGGGTCCCTGATCACCGGGAAGGGCAGCGTGGCGTCGTACGCCGCGGCGCCCGGTTCGGACGAGGTGTAGACGACCACGTCGTTGCCGGGGACGCGTGCCGCCATCGCGTGCACGAACGTCTCGATGCCGCCTTGGCGCGGCGGGAAGTCGTTGGTGACGATCAGGGTGGTGTTCATGAGTGGTCGCTGCCTCACGGAGGTTGCGGGAACGGGGGACGGGGCGGTCAGGCGGTGAAGAGGTAGTTGCGGTGGTCCTCGGTGATCCAGGGGGCGGTGACCCAGCGGCCGTGCTGCCTGCGGTGCGCGCGGTAGCCGTAGCTCCCCAGATGGCTCAGCACTTCGGCCGGGTCACTGCCGTACTTCGCGAGGTGCCGGTGCTCGATCTCCAGGAGCAGCGTGGGCCGGTGCCGCCGCAGCGTGGCGGAGCCGCCGCGCAGCACGGCCAGTTCGGCGCCCTCGACGTCGGCCTTGATGAAGGAGAGCCGTTCGAGCCCTGTCTCCAGGGTGAGCTGGTCGAGCGTCCGGACGGGTGTGCGCACCGTACGGGCGGTGCGGAACTCTGCGTTCGGTCCCGGTCCGCGACTCCCCTCCAAGAGGTAGGCCCGGCCGTGTACCGGCAGCCCTCGGCGAACCGGCAGGCTCAGCGTGCCGTGTCCGGTGCGGGCGCCGAGGGCGGTTCGGTGGACCGTCACGTTGCGGGCGCCGAGCAGCCGGGCGGTGGTGCGCAGCCAGCCGCTGGGGCCGGGCTCGACCAGGGGGCCCGGCGACAGCAGGGCGCTCGGTAGGACCGCCAGGACCGTCCCGGCCACCGCCACCCCTGTGGCGCGGACGGCGGCGGACAGCCCCGTGCGGTGGGCCAGGAGGGCCGCGACCACGGCAAGAGCGGGCCACGCCGTCCACTTCAGGGAACACGCCAGCGCGAGGGCGAGCCCGGCGGCCACCGGACGGTGCCGGGCGGCCAGCGCCAGCGTCAGGCAGAGCAGCCCGATGAGCGGCAGGTCGACACCGCTGACGGCGAGCGGCAGCGCCACCACCGGCGAGGCGATCAGCGCGGCACCGACGAGCCGTCCGACGCCTCTGCCGCCGAGGACACGACCCGCCGCCCAGAGGCAGCCGAGGAAGGCCGCCGCGCACCAGAGCCGCGCGTCCCCGAGGAACCGTAACGGCTCCCAGCCGTCATCCAGCAACGCCCCCGGCAGCCCGAACAGCGCCATGCCGGGCAGGTAGGGGGTGACCTCCACGACGGCCTGCGGATCGGCCAGGTAAGGAGTGCCCTGACCCATGGTCAGCAGCCCGGCGCGCTCCACGACGCCGACCTCGCTCTGCGCCCCACCGGTCAGCACGAGCACCGCGAGGGGCACGAGGACGGCCCCGAACCCGGCGATCCACACCGAGACGGCCCGGCCGCGCGAGCGCCAGGAGATGACCGCGACGGCCGCGCACAGATACCCGACGCAGGCGCTCATCCCCCAGAGGCGGTGCGGCCCGAGTGTGGAGACCAGCGGGAACGCGGCTGCCCAGGCCGCGGCCGCGAGCCATCCGCAGCACCACAACTTCCGGCATTTCAAAGACTGTTGTACCTGGTGAGTCAGCACCAGGCCATTGCAGCCAACTCTCCGACCCAGGTCATGACAGCCAGGTCGAGACCTGATGGTGGGGTTTCCCCCACCATGTGCGGGGCGGGTCCACGAAGTTCCTTTGGATGTGGGCTGGAGAGGCGGGAGCAGACGCACCTCGGACACGTGTGGTCCTGGTGGCACGTCCAGGGCTGTCACGCCGGCGTCCAGCAGGTCTGGCAGGCCGCCTCCTGCGCGGACCAGTTCCGTCAGTGAGCCGACGCCGGGCACGGGGCAGCCCGTTACCGTGACCAGACCGGAGACTCCGTACACATCCACAGTGAGCTGTCGCTGCTGACCCAGGTAGAGCGCGGGTTGCTGCAGGCGGGGCTGCAGGAGATCATGCCGTGGGTCCACCAGTGGTACGACGCGTACGAAGAGGAGTGGGGTGACAACCCCGCCCAGGAGTTCCAGACCGCGCTGAACCGTGGCTGTGCGGACCGCAACCTGTCACAGGACGACCTCCGCGCCTGGCGCCCGGAGAAGAAGAGGGCTGGCCGGAAGAAGGCCGCCGAGTAGGGCGCGGGTCGACGATCGAAGGGGCCTTCAGACGGACACGCCTGAAGGTCCCAGGCCCATCAGGTGGTCTTGCCCTCGTCCGGCTCGCCAGCGGCTGCCTCCGGAGCCCCGATCACGTACGTCCCCTTCGCGGGCAGAGTCGCGACGAGTTCGCGCCTGCGTAGTTCCACGATGGCGCGACGTACGGTTCCGATGCTCACCCCGTGTAGCTCTGTCATGGCGCGCTCGCCCGGCAGGGCAGCGCCCTGCGGGAGCTTGCCGGACGCGATGTCGGCGGCGATGGCCGGCGTCGAGCCACGAGTGGAGGCAGCGCGGTGCGGGCCCTGCGCCTTGAGAGGCCCGCGATACTGATGTGCTCGCGTCAGTAGCGCGGGATAGGTTGGGGCATGATTGCCGCCGCACCCAGGGCACGGGGCTCTGCTGGGAACAGCGGCATCAGAAGGGGCCAGCATGTCCAAACGGTCCGATGCGGCGGATGCGGCCTGCGCCTACCGGCGAACCGGAATCGCCCCGGTGAGTGCGACCGGACGACTCAAGGCGCTGACGGATCGGGAGAAGGAAGTCCTTCTCCTGCTGGGCACAGGGTTAGGCAACCGGCAGCTGGCGAGTGAGCTCGGCATCGCGGAGCGGACGGTGAAAGCCCATATCGCTCGTATAGCGGAGAAACTGGGGCAGGAGACTCGGCTGCAGGTTGCAGTGCTGTCCGTGCTCTCCCACAACGCGCTCTGCGTCGATCCGTCCTGTCCGTGCCAAAGCTCCGCACTGCCGCCCGGCGCCCTGGAGGCGTCTGCCGCGTGAGCGCAGGCCCCGCCCGGCCCTCTGACCCGGGGCCGGGCGCGGTCTGTCAGACGGATGCTCCGTCGGGCACCGCCCGCCGGGTGGCCGTGACCGCCTCGCTCCGACCGGACGCCCCCCGGGATACTTCCGCAAGGTGTGGCCGACAGGCACGCGCGGGCATCGGGGAAGCCGACCTCAACGCACCTGCGCGTGAGATTGGTCTCATGTGCGTTCCCTGTGAGGTGCGGATCCAGGGCGACCGGAAGTGCCATGATGAAAGTGTAGGGATCTTCATATCTGCGTGTCGGAGAGGCCGGCATGCCGTAGCGAGGAGCACGACATGGCCCCCGGATCCGCAGACAGCCCCGCGACTCTCTACGGGCCCGTCTCGCTCGTCCTCGGTACGGTTGCTCTGATCGCCGCAGTGTTCGCCGGCTTCCTCGGGATCGCGATCCCGTTTCTGCTCGGCAGCCTCGCCGTCACTTTCGCGCTCCTCGGCCTGGCCCGCAAGCTCAACCGAGGCCTGTGTGCCATCGGCCTCGCCACCGGATCCCTGGGCGTGCTGTACCCGATCTTCCTCGCCGCTGCCCTGAGCGCCTGACGAACTCCGTGCCTGCGGGCCCCCCATTGCGGCCTGCCCGAGCGCGCCTTCGGTCCTGCCTCCGCGGCGCGGCCGGTATCCCTTGATGGCGCCTGCGCGCAGGGCGCCCCGCACCGTTTCGGCGCTCTGCATTTCGCGCAGCACGGATTCGGTTGTCATGAGCATGAAATTCATTGCCCTTTCGGGCACTGCCCACCGGGGCAGTGCCCGAGGAGACACTTACGCTGCAACCCCCTTGATTCCTACGGTCGTTGACGCATCCCCTGCAGGTCCACCGGCCTTCGGGCGGGAGGCGGTGCTGCCGGCCGATGCCTGGCAGGGAGGAGCGGGGCTGCTCGCTCCCACAGATCAGCAGTGACAACGAAGAGGACGAAAGGGAAGATTCATGCAGCTTTCTCGTTCCGCCAGGGTGGCGGCGCTGTCCTTGGCCCCGCTCACACTTGTCGTGACCGGGTTCCACGCGTCCGCCGCCCCCGGCCAGGACCCGCGCCCGGGCGCTCCGTCGTTCTCCATGTCCGCCCTGTCCTCCGGCGAACTGAACGACGTGTCGGGCGTCGGCGCGAACAGCGTCGAGGGCAGGATGCTGGCAGCCCAGGGGTTCGGTGTCATGCGGGCGGCTTCGGGAGAGACCGCTGTCGTCGACCGTTCCTCGGCCCGCGAGGGGATCACCGCTGCAGCCGGCAAGTCCTTCGTGGAGCTGTCGTGGAAGAGGTACGCGAAAGACGCCCGCTACGTGGTCACCCGCGACGGCAAGGAGGTGGCCCGTCTGGGCGCAGGGGTCACCTCCTTCCGCGACACGAACGTGACACCGGGCGCCGACTACCACTACCAGGTCGCACCGGTGCTGCCGGAGAACGGTTCCTCGCAGGCACGGCTTTGGGGGATGAAGGTGTCCGTCCCGGCCTCCGGATCGCTGACGGCTCTGCGCGAGCAGGCGGCTTCCCGGGCAGTCGCCGCAGGCGTTGCCAAGACGTCCACCCTCTCCTGGATCGCCTTCATCCCGCAGAAAAAGATCGACGCTCCCCCAGCGGGCTGTGACTACGGCAGCAAATTCCAGTTCGGCGGCGACGGACGCAGCAAGTTCGACTGGAAGTCGAGCAAGTACCGCACCGCCCTGCACGCCACGGTCACGTGGAAGACAAAGAAGGTGGTGGCCAACAAGGACATCCACTCCACCAACGTCTACGTGAAGAAGACCGGCAAGAAGGTCGCCACCAAGACCGCCACCTCCAAGTACATGTCGGCCAAGAAGCTGGGCTCCGGCAGCAGTTACGTGGACGTGCGGATGTCCCTGCACGCCACCAATCCCTTCTGCAAGGGTCTGGGCAGCGTCAAGGGGGCCATCAACGGGGCCCTCACCATCAACCTGACCAAGAGCGGGAACTACACCATCCGCTCCGGCAAGCACCGCCTGATGCCCAACCACCACATCTACATCTACGACGGCGGCAAGGTCACCAACGTCTACACCCGGAAGTATGCGAACGCCGCGTGCCTGATCGGTTCGGTCGCCTGCCCCGAGGCTGATCTGACCGGCTACTACGGCAAGTTCTAGCCTCGAACTCTCGAAACGGTCCGCCGACTCAGTCGGCGGACCGTTTCGCGTTCTGTGGCCGGTGACCGGCAGGCCGGCGGCCCGGTTGACGCATCGGGTGGGCACAGCGTTCCCAGGGCCCCGGCGCCTGCGGCGGCGGTGCGGTCGAGCCCCCTGATGTGACGTACGCCTCGTTTCTCGGGCGTATTTCCTGGCACGCCGCTGTAACGATCAGCCCGTTCGGCCCACTACTCAGCGACAGAGCACACCAGGAGGGACAGGAGGTGGGCAGTGCCCGATCACGACGCGGATCGTTTCACCGCCATCTACGACGGCTGTCGGCAACGCGTGTGGGCCTACGTGGTCAGCCGTGCGGGACGACAGGTCGCCGATGAGGTGGTGAACGAAGTGTTCACCGTGGCCTGGCGCAAGCTGGACGACGTCCCCGAGACACCGCTGCCATGGCTGCTCGGGGTCGCCCGCAACATCCTGCGGGACAGCATCCGGGCGGAGGCCAGGCGCGCGTCGTTCGCCGCCGAGCTGCACTCCTGGACGGAACCCGCCGAGGCGGACATCGCCGAGGAGATATCCGAGCGCAACGCGCTGCTCAACGCGCTGGCCACGCTGCCGGAGGACGATCGGGAACTGCTGATCCTCTCCGGGTGGCAGGGCCTGACCCCCGCACAGGCGGCCGCGGTGGTCGGCTGCTCGCCCATCACCCTGCGAGTCCGTCTGCACCGGGCGCGCAGACGTCTCACCCAGGCCGCGTCGGCCTCCCCACCCACGGAGGAGGCCGCAGCCGTGCGGCGCGTGTCCACCCGAGTCCGGATCGCCGTAGGAAAGGAAGCCCGGTGAAGAACGACATCCTGCACCGTCTGACAGCCGCCCGCCCCGCTCACCTCGACCCCGACCGCCCCACACCGTCACCGGTACGGGAAGAGGAGCTCGCCACGCTCACGAGCCGTCCGCGCGCGATGCGCACGGCTCGCACCACTGCCCGGCCGCGGAGGGTGGGCCGCTCTCTCGTCCCCGGTCTCGCCCTGGCCACCGCGGCGGCGGTGGCGGCTGTGGTGATCACTGACATCGCGCCGGAGAAGCCGGGATCCGCGCCCTCCGCGACGTCGGGCTCCGGCAGCCGGATCCTTCTCGCTGCCGCCTCCCACGTCGAGCAGCAACCGGCCGGCTCCGGCACGTACTGGTACGTGGAGGAACACCTCGGTTCCTTCCACAAGGTCCTCGGCAAGGACTACACCGTCGCCGCCCGCACCGAGCACCGGTACTGGACGGCCGCCGCCAAGAACAAGCGGTGGTCGCAGTCCCTGGACCTGGGGGCACGTCCGGCCACGAAGGCGGACGAGGCGGCGTGGAAGGCGGACGGTTCCCCCACGTCGTGGAACGTGGAGGGGGAGGAGACCCTCACCTACGCCGGCAAGGGCGAGATCCAGCGCGACGCCCCCGGCGGAGACGGGGACACCTTCAAGATGGGCGACCTCCCCCTCCGCCTCCTGGCCACGCTCCCCACCGATGAACAGGCCCTCCGCAAGCGCCTGTTCGCCCTGGTCGACAAGGACTACAACGGCCCCAAGAGGATCCTCGACCAGATCGTCGTCGACACAGCCGTCCAACTCGCCACGACCCTCCCGTCCACCCCGTCCCTGCGCGCCGCCGCCTACCGCCTCCTCGCCGCCGAACCAGGCGTACGCTCCCTCGGCGACGTCAAGGACCACACCGGCCGCACCGGCTACGCCGTCGCCCTCCCCAGCCCCCACGGGCCCACCGAACTCCGCCTGATCTTCGACAAGTCCACGGGCATGCCGCTCGGCACCGAGACGGTTGCCACCCGGGACGGTGACGGTGTGAGCAAGGGCCAGCGGCAGGGCTACACGACGATCACGTCGATGAAGTGGACCGAAAAGGCGCCTCCGTTCGACACCGACACCGAGGATCCGGGACCGATTTCCGTTCCGGGCGAGGAGCAGGATGTCGAGCCGGCCCGCTGAGGCTGCTTTCGTCGGGGAGCCCGCCGCGACCCGTGGGCATGCGACGCCCCGCGGGTCCGGTGCCGGGCCGTGGTCTTCGCCATGGTCCTGGGGCAGCGCGGCCGGCAGTTCGGGGTCGGAGTAGACCTCGGCGGTGTGCTGCCAGGCGATGAGCAGCTGGGCGACGGACGCGCTGTTGCCGAGCGAGTCGGCGGCCCGCATGGTGTCGACCAGTTCGACGGCGAAGGCGTGGACATCGGTCTCGGGAAGAAAGCGGACCCAGGCAAACGCCCCGGTCACGCTGCCCGTCGGCGGCGGCAGGCCCGCCCCGCCGACGGGCGAGGAGGCGTGGCGGCGGGGGCCGTCGGGTGGTGTCGGCGCGGCCAACTACGCTGGCATTGCTCGCCTGTTCCGTGTGTGCTGCCGGGGGTGTTCTCGCGTCAGGCCGAGTTCCCAGCTGCTCGTGAATTCCCGTACGGAGGAGCGTCCCTGTGACAGCCGGCATGCCCAAGCCCCAGATCGACACCAGCAGGCCCCACCCCGCGCGCGTCTACGACTGGCTGCTGGGCGGCAAGGACAACTATCCGGTCGACCAGCAGGTGGCGGTGAAGCTGCCGGAGGAGGCGCGGGGCAACGCCGCGCGGAACCGGGCCTTCATGCACCGGGCCTCCGCCTGGCTGGCCCGCAGCGGGGTCGATCAGTTCCTCGACATCGGCACCGGCATTCCCACCGAGCCCAATCTGCACCAGGTCGTCCAGGAGATCGTCCCGTCCGCCCGGATCGTCTACGCGGACAACGACCCGATCGTGCTGCGGCACGCGGAGGCGCTGCTCGTCAGCAGGCCGGAGGGGATCACCGACTACATCCACGCGGATGTGCGGCAGCCGGAGCGGATCCTCGAACACGCCCGTGAGCTGCTGGACTTCGACCGCCCGATCGCGTTGTCCCTGATCGCGCTGATGCACTTCCTGCCGGACGACCAGGACCCGTACGGCCTCACCCGCACCCTGGTCGACGCACTGCCCGCGGGCAGCTTCCTGGTGCTCTCGCACGGCACGGCCGACCAGCACCCGGAGCTGAAGCAGGAGACCGAGACCGCGTACAAGAAGGGGGCGATCCCGCTGCGGATGCGCACCCGGAGCGAGGTCGAGCCCTTCTTCGACGGACTGGACCTCGTCGAGCCGGGACTGGTCTTCGCCACGGAGTGGTACCGCGAGGAGCCCGCGCCGGTGCGGGAGCGCAGCGGCTTCTACGTGGGCGTCGGCCGGGTGCGCTGAGCCGTCGGGGGAGTGCGGCCGAGGCGCCAGGCCGCTACCGCAGCGGCTTGGCGAAGCAGCGGCTGCTCTCGTACGTGCGGTAGTGGCCGAACTTCTCGCACGGGACGTAGCCGCTGGATTCGTACAGCGCGATCGCCTCGGGCTGCTTGTCCCCGGTCTCCAGCACCATGCGGACCCGGCCCGCCGCCCGCGCGTCGGCCTCCAGGGCGGCCAGGAGGCGGCGGGCCAGTCCGCTGCCGCGGCCCTCGGGTATCACGAACATCCGCTTGAGCTCGGCGTCGCCGTCCGAGTAGCCCTCGTCGTTCTGGTCCTGGGTGCGCCAGCCGCCGGTGGCGACGGGGCGGTCCTGCGCGTCGTAGGCGAGCAGATACAGACCGTGCGGCGGCTCGAACATAGAGGGGTCGAGCGGTGTGACATCGCCCTCGTCCCCGTACCGCTCGGCGTATTCGAGCTGCACCTGGTCGTTGAGTTTGACGGCGTCGGGGTGGTCGAAGGGCCGAGACTGGATATTCATGCGCGGAATGGTACATGTATGCGCAGGTTCGAGGTCGGTATCGTGCCGGAATGCTCACTGTGACCACCGTCAACGTAAACGGGCTCCGCGCCGCTGCCAAGAAGGGTTTCGTCGAGTGGCTGGCCCGGACCGAAGCCGATGTGATCTGCCTCCAGGAAGTGCGGGCCGAGCCGCAGCAGCTGCCCGAGGAGGTGCGCGATCCGGAGGGCTGGCACACCGTGCACGCGCCGGCCGCCGCCAAGGGGCGGGCCGGGGTCTCCCTCTACTCGCGGCGCGCGCCGGAGCGCGTGCAGATCGGGTTCGGCGGCTTCGGGGACGCGGGGAGTGAGGAGTTCGACGCGAGCGGACGCTACGTCGAGATCGACCTGCCGGGTGTCACGGTCGCGAGCCTGTATCTGCCCTCCGGTGAGGTCGGGACCGAGAAGCAGGACGAGAAGGAGCGGTTCATGGCCGCGTTCCTCCCGTATCTGAAGGGCCTGAAGAAGCGGGCCGCGGCCGAGGGCCGCGAGGTGGTGGTCTGCGGCGACTGGAACATCGCCCATCAGGAGGCCGACCTGAAGAACTGGAAGGCCAACAAGAAGAACTCCGGCTTCCTGCCCGAGGAGCGGGAGTGGCTGACCCGGGTCTTCGACGAGGCCGAGTGCGTCGATGTCGTACGGGCGCTGCACCCCGACGAGGAGGGGCCGTACTCGTGGTGGTCCTACCGCGGGCGGGCCTTCGACAATGACACCGGCTGGCGGATCGACTACCAGGTGGCGACGCCTGGGCTGGCCGGGCGCGCGGTGAAGGGGTGGGTCGAGCGGGCCGCGACGCACGCCGAGCGGTGGAGCGACCACGCGCCGGTGACGGTGGTCTTCGAACAGTAGAGCGTGCGAACGGGGGGAGTGCGGGGCGGCCGGGGCCGGGCAGGATCCCGGCGTGCGATCGAGAGTGCCGGACCGGCGGCCGCCGTGCGACCGCCCGTCAGGGGGCGGGGTTCTGCGGCGGGTCGTCGGTGTTCTCGCGGCACAGGCGGCGGTCCAGGGCCATGGAGAGTTCCGCGTCCACCACCGCGCGGGCCAGGGGGCGGAGTCGGGGAGGTTCGGTCCCGTCGCCGTGGTTCTCCAGGGCGCCCACGAAGAGTTCGGCGAGCGCGTCGGCGTGCTCGCGGACCCGGCGGCCTGCCGCGAGTACGGTCGCGAGCGGTACTCCCTCCCGCACCAGCTGGGACGAGACCTCCAGCAGGCGGCGGCTGATGTGGACGATCTCGTCGCCGTCGGTGGCGAGATAGCCCAGGTCGAGGGCGGCGGCCAGATTCTCCGTGCCGGTCTCGCCCTCGAAGTAGTCCGCCAGCTGCTCGGGCGTGAGGCGGACCGGGGTCTCCTCGGTCGGCTCGCCCAGCCCCAGTACCTCGGCGACGTCGCGGCCGCTCTCGAAGGTGCGGGCGAGATCGGCGATGCCGGTGAGGGTGTGCCCGCGCTCCAGCAGGCCCGTGATGGTGCGCAGCCGGGCCAGATGGTGGTCGTCGTACCAGGCGATGCGCCCCTCGCGGCGGGGCGGCGAGATCAGTCCGCGCTCCCGGTAGAAGCGCACGGTCCGCACGGGGATGCCGGCCTCCTCGGCCAGCTCCTCCATGCGGTATTCGCGGTGCTCGCGTCCTTCGGCCACACCCGCACCATACCGGCCTCCTCCGTGGCGGGGAGCCGGCTCCCGGCGCCCGGCGACTTCGCTCGCCGTCCGCTCTCCGCCATGGGGGAGGCCGCATGTTGTACCGCCGGTAACTTTCCCTCGCCGTACCCCTACCCATCGGTACGGAGCTGTTCTAGTCTCCCAACAATGCCAGTGATTGCTGGCGGAGTCGTGTGACGGACCGCGGGAGGCGGCAGCATGGCCCAGCACAAGCACGTACGAGTGGCGGTGATCGGATCCGGATTCGGGGGCCTCGGCGCCGCCGTCCGGCTGCGCCGTGAAGGCATCACGGACTTCGTCGTCCTGGAGCGGGCCGATTCCGTCGGCGGCACCTGGCGCGACAACAGCTATCCCGGCTGCGCCTGCGACGTACCGTCCCACCTCTACTCGTTCTCCTTCGCGCCCAACCCCGAGTGGCCGCGCACCTTCTCCGGGCAGGAGCACATCCGCGCCTACCTGGAGCATGTCGCGGACACCTTCGGCCTTCGGCCGCACATCCGGCCGGGCCATGAAGTGACGTCGATGCGCTGGGACCGCGAGGAGCTCCGCTGGGCCATCGAGACGGCCAACGGGGCTTCCTTCACCGCCGACTTCGTCGTCTCCGCGACCGGCCCGCTCTCCGACCCGAAGACGCCGGACATCCCCGGTCTCGCCGACTTCCCCGGCAAGGTCTTCCACTCGGCCCGCTGGGACCACGACGCCGATCTGACCGGCAAACGCGTCGCCGTGATCGGCACCGGCGCCTCCGCCATCCAGATCGTGCCCGCGATCCAGCCGAAGGTCGGCAGCCTGGCGCTCTTCCAGCGCACCCCGCCCTGGGTCATGCCGCGCATGGACCGGAGGATCAGCGGCGCCGAGCGCCGGCTGCACCGCGCACTGCCCATCACGGGCACCGTGCGCCGCGGACTGCTCTGGGGCATACGGGAGTTGCAGGTCGGCGCCTTCACCAAGCACCCGAACGAGCTGGGCCTGGTCGAGAAGATAGCCAAGGCCAACATGGCGAAGGCGATCAAGGACCCCGTGCTGCGGGCCAGGCTGACCCCCTCGTACCGCATCGGCTGCAAGCGCATCCTGCTCTCCAGCACCTACTACCCGGCGCTCGCCCGGCCCAACGTGGACGTGATCACCTCCGGCCTGGCCGAGGTGCGCGGCTCCACGCTCGTCGCCTCCGACGGTACGGAGACCGAGGCCGACGCGATCATCTTCGGCACCGGCTTCCGCGTCACCGACATGCCGATCGCCGAGCGCGTGGTGGGCGCCGAGGGCATCACGCTCGCCGAGTCCTGGAAGGACGGCATGCGGGCGCTGCGCGGTGCCAGCGCCGCCGGTTTCCCCAACTTCATGACGGTCATCGGCCCCAACACCGGCCTCGGGAACTCCTCGATGGTCCTGATGATCGAGTCCCAGCTGAACTACATGGCCGACTATCTGCGTCAGCTGAACGTGCTGGGCGGACGGGTCGCGCTCGACGCGCGCCCCTCGGCGGTCGGCGCCTGGGACCGCCACATCCAGGCGCGGATGAAGCGCACCGTGTGGAACACCGGCGGCTGCAACAGCTGGTACCTGGACGCCAACGGGCGCAACACCACCGTCTGGCCGGGCACCACCGCCGAGTTCCGCAAGGTCACACGGTCGGTCGACCTCTCGGAGTACGAGGTCCTGCGGGTCCCGAAGCGGGCCGCCGCCCCGGCGAAGGCCGTCGCCGAGGAGGTCGTGGGATGAGCCGGCTGCTGCGGCGTGACGGCGCCCTGCCGGTCCCCACGCGCGAGCTGGTCGCGCGCTCCGCCGACGGCGCCCGGATCCATGTCGAGGCGCACGGGCGGGACGGCGCCCCGGCGGTGGTCCTCGCGCACGGCTGGACGTGCAGCACCCACTTCTGGGCCGCGCAGGTCCGGGATCTCGCGGTGGACCACCGGGTCGTCGTCTACGACCAGCGGGGCCACGGCCGTTCGCCCTCCGTGGGCCGCGAGGGATACAGCGCCGAGGCCCTCGCCGACGACCTCGAAGCGGTGCTGGCCGCCACCCTCGCACCGGGGGAGAAGGCCGTGATCGCCGGGCACTCCATGGGCGGCATGACGATCATGGCCGCCTCGCGGCGGGCCGGGCTGCGCGAGCACGCGGCGGCCGTACTGCTGTGCAGCACCGGCAGTTCGCGGCTGGCCGCCGAGTCACTGGTGGTGCCGATGCGGGCCGGGGCCGTCCGGACCTGGCTGGCCCGCGCAATCCTCCGTGCGAAGACCCCGCTCGGACCGGTGACACCGGTTTCCCGGCGGATACTCAAGTACGCGACGATGGGAGCGGGCTCCGCCCCCGACCGGGTGGACGCCTGCTCCCGGATCGTGCACGCCTGCCCGCGCGGCGCACGGGCGCCCTGGGGCCATGTCCTTGCGGAGCTCGATCTCGACGCGGGCGTACGGGAGTTGCGGGTGCCCACGGAGGTGATCGCGGGTACGGAGGACCGGATGACGCCGCTCGTGCACGCCCGTGCCCTCACGGCGGCGCTCCCCGACTGCCTGGGGCTCACCGAGCTGACGGGCATCGGCCACATGACGCCGGTGGAGGCACCGGAGGCGGTCACGGCGAAGATCCGGGAGCTCGTCACCGGGCACCTCCCGGCGGGCGGTACGGGTGCGGGCGCGGGTACGGACGGTACGGCCGAGAAGGAGGAGGTCGCATGAACGACAGGCGGAGTCTCGAAGGACAGGTCGTCGTCGTCACGGGCGCGGCACGTGGCGTGGGCGAACTGCTGGCCCGCAAGCTCTCGGCGCGCGGCGCGACGCTCGCGCTGGTCGGGCTGGAGCCGGACGAGCTGAAGAAGGTCTCCGAGCGGCTGCACTCGGAGAGCGGCCACTGGTTCGCGGACGTCACCGACCACGAGGCGATGGCGCGGGTCGCCCAGGAGGTCAAGGAGCGGTTCGGGAAGATCGACGTCGTCGTCGCCAACGCCGGGGTCGCCTCCGGCGGGCCGTTCGTCGACTCGGACCCCGACGCATGGCGGCGGGTCATCGAGGTCAATCTGATCGGTGGCGCCGTCACCGGGCGGGCCTTCCTGCCGGTGCTCATGGAGAGCCGCGGCTACTTTCTCCAGATCGCCTCGCTCGCGGCGATATCACCGGCGCCGTTGATGACCGCGTACTGCGCGTCCAAGTCGGGCGTGGAGGCCTTCGCGCACAGCCTGCGGGCCGAGGTCGCCCACCGGGGCGTGAAGGTCGGGGTCGGCTATCTGTCCTGGACCGACACGGACATGGTGCGGGGCGCCGACCAGGACGCCGTGATGCGGGAGCTGCGCCGGCGGCTGCCCTGGCCGGCGAACCGCACCTATCCGCTGGGCCCCGCCGTCGACCGGATCGTTGCCGGTATCGAGCGCCGGTCCGCGCATGTGTACGCGCAGTGGTGGCTGCGCGGGATGCAGCCCGTGCGCGGCTGTCTGCCCTCGCTGGTAGGGGTCGTCGGGCAGCGGGAGGTCCGCAGGTTCGGGTCGCGGCTGGACGGCGTGAGCAAGGGTCTCGTCGGCGCCGGGGGCGCCGCCGACCAGGCGGCGAGGGCGGTGACTACGCAGCGTAAGTGATCGACATGCGGTGGGTGCCGGGGCCTGCGACGCTGATCGAGGTCCTCACGGACCGTTCCCCAAACATCCACGAGGAGTGAACGGAATGGGTATCGCAGACCAGTTCAAGGACAAGGCGCAGCAGCTCGCCGACCAGGCCAAGAAGAAGGGCGACGAAGGCCGCACCGAGGGCCGGGAGCGGACGCGCCCCGAGAGCCGCCAGCGGATGCAGAACGTGTCCGAGCGGGCCTCGAAGACGTCGCAACAAGGCCGTGACAAGGCCAGGGGCACCGCGGACGAGCGCCGCGAGCGCTGACGGGCCGGTCGCGACACTGCGCGTTGCCTGTGAGGGGCGCGCCCGGATCTCCGGGCGCGCCCCTTCCGCACGGCGCGGGCCGGGGCTCCGCGCGGTCCCGGCCCCGGCCTCAGCCTTCGGCCGTCGGGTGCGCCGGATCGCCCGGGTAGGTGTTCGCCCCGCACAGCACCACGGCGACCCGCTCGCCGGCGCGCGGCCGGTAGCCGCCGCCCCGGCGCCGCCGGCCCCGCGACGCCGCCCGCAATTGCCGGTCGGTCTTGGGCAGCGGCCGGTCCGGCGGCGGGTCCGGCTCCGCCCGACGCCGCCCGCGTCCCACCGTCCCACCGTGCCGTCACCGCGGGCGGCGTCCCGTTTCGCGCCGGCCCGACAGGTGTCCCCGGGCAAGCCGGCCCGGGCGTCACGGAGGCCCGGAACCAAGCAGCGTGAAGGCTCCGTACACCCCGGACGCGAGTGCCGCCACGATCACGACCACTGCCGGAAGCGCCCTTCGCTGGACGCCCGCCAGGGCCACCGCGGCCGGCAGCAGCAACGGAAACGCGGGCATCATCAGCCGGGGCCTGGAGCCGAAGTAGCCGGACCCGATCAACGAGATCACGACCACCACGAGGCAGTAGACGAGCACGGGCAACGGCTGGCGCGGCCGTTGCCGTACGCACAGCCACAGCACCCAGAAGAGGACGGCGAAGGCTGCGCACAGTCCGAGTCCCGCGAAGACGTTGTGGCCGAACTGCTCCACCACGAAGGCGGCCAGCGCCACCCCTCCGTCGATCCGGTTGTCCCAGTCCGCCTGGACATCGAAGTACGCGAACGGGTTCCTCTCCCGCACGGCCACGAAGGCGATGTACGACAGCCAGCCCAGCGGGGCCAGACAGACCCCCACCACCATCCGCCGGTGTGTCCGCAGCGGTTCACCTGCGCGCCACGCGGTGAACAGCCGCCATGCCGCGGTGACGCCGATCGCTGCGATCAGCGCGGCCGCGATCGGCCGGGTCAGCCCGGCGCCGACGCACAGCACACCCGCTGTGATCCATCTGTCGGTCAGAACGGCGTACAACGACCAGGCCGCCAGCGCCGTGAACAGCGTTTCGGTGTACGCCATGGACTGTACGAAGGCCGTCGGGTAGGCCCCCCAGAGCACGGCCAGCAGTACGCCTGCCCGGCGCCCGTACAGCCGCGCACCCACGGCGAAGATGCCACCGGCGGCGACGAGCGAGGCGAGCCATGAGACCAACAGGCCCGCGCCGGCCACGCCGAGGGGCGGGATCAGGGCGGACAGTCCCCGCTCCAGCGCGGGCAGGAGCGGGAAGAAGGCCAGATCGGAGTGGAAGGTACCGTCCGGGAGCCGGACCTCGTAGCCGTATCCGTGTTCGGCGATCCGCTGGTACCAGACCGAGTCCCAGCGGCCTGCCAGCCGGTGCATTCCGTCCTTGCCGGTGGCGGAGGCGGAGATCAGGAGGATCGCGACGCCGGTGAGCCGTACGGCGGCGTAGCCCAGCAGTGCGGGTGCGGCGTAGCGGAGCGAGACGGCCGACGGACGGGGCGCGGAACCCGGTCGCGGGGCGGCAGCCCGGGAGAGGGGGACGGACTTGATCTCGGGCATGTCGGAAGTATCGCGCGTCGACGCCCGCCGGGCCGCACCGGTCCCGATCCCGGCCGCCCGCCGCCTTCGAGATCGACGAGTGGGCGGGTGACATTGCGCCACAGGGCGACGGCATCGAACAGGTCGCCTTCTTCCCGCTGCCCGACGCCCCCGCAACGCTGTTGTGGTTGTGCTGCGTTGGCGAGATCTTGTCTCCTTCAGTTCGGTGATGACAGCTTGTGTGTATCTTGTGACCGCTTGCATGGGGAGTGTGGGTGTCATGGGTCATTCGTGGCTCATGAGGGGGTTCTGGGGAGGGCGGCGTGCGCATGCGCGGCAAACGGTTCGGAACAGGTGTGTCCGCACGCCGGCGGGCATTCACGGTGGGGGTGCTGGGGCTGGCCTTATCGGTCGGGTTAGTGCCTGCAGAGGCGGCTCCATCCGCCCCCTCGTCGGGAGCGTCCACGCGGATTCAGAGCAGTGCCCTCGACGACGCGACGCCAGTTGGCAGCCCTGCGGGTCCGACTGCACCCACGGCCGCCGAGCCGACCACGAACAACGCGGTGTACGCCTACGATGCGGCATCCCGCCTCGTCGGTGTCACGGACCCGGACGGCGAGACCGCCCGCTACCGCTACGACGCGGCGGGCAACCGCCTCGGCGTGGACCGTTTCGCATCGAGTGCTCTGTCGGTACTCTCCCTGGTTCCTGTGCGTGCCGCGTCGGGCGAGAGCGTCACCCTTTCCGGCACGGGGTTCTCGACAACAGAGGCCTCCAATACGGTCTCGTTCGGAACGAAGACCGCTACGGTCACGTCGGCGTCGGCCACCCGGCTGGTGGTGACCGTTCCCGAAGGCGCGGCCAAGGGACCGGTCTCGGTAGCAGTCGGCAGTGGCAGCGCAACATCGACGGAGACCTTCACCCCGGCGCAGGGCAAGCCCGTAGTCACCTCGTATGCGCCGACCTCCGGGCCGCCGGGGACAGAAGTGGTGCTCTCCGGGTCCGATTTCGCGGCTGCCGCGACGGACAACGTCGTCCGCTTCAACGGTGGCAGGATCGCAGAGGTCGTCGAACGCACTGACACAGCCCTGACGGTGAAGGTCCCCGCAGGTGCTACGACAGGCCGGATCACGATCGAGACCCCTGACGGCCGGGGATCGGCTCCCGGCGACTTCAGCGTTCCCCTGGAGGGAAACGAATTCGAGACAACTGTTCGTACGTCGCCGACCGATGAAGACCCACCTTCAGTCTCGATCTCGGCCTCCGACAAGAGAGCCCGAGTGCTGATCGATGCCGAAGCAGGCGACTCTCTGAGCTTTCACCTCTCCGGCTCGACGTTCAAAGGCGACCTGCAGTTGCGGATGGTCTCTCCCCAGGACATCGAGCTCGACCAGGTCCGGGTGCGCCCCGGCAAGCTCTTCGACTGGGATCTCACCGACCTGCCAGTCTCCGGAACGTATTCCCTGGTCATCGAGCCGTACAGCTCCGATACCGGGGCGGGAGCCGTCACGGTTACCGCGTCTCAACCCCTGGCGGTCGGTCGGCTCTCACCGACCGATGCGACGCCTGCCAGCATCAGCCTGAACAGGCCAGGGCGACTGGCGCAAGCCACCTTCGAGGCGGAGAAAGGTGACGACCTCTCGATCGGCGCGCTCGACAGCACCTTTACCGGCGCGGCCTACATCACGGTGCAGACACCGTCCGGTGAGCTTGTCGGCTGGGGAGCGGCCCACGTCCCTGCCGGAGCCTCCGCAACTGTCGGGCTGGGGGACTTGCCAGAGACGGGAACCTACATCGTCACCGCCGATCCCGACCCAGGGGTCACAGGAACGCTGGGACTTCTGCTGTCGGCAGACGTCAAAGTCTCTCTTTCGTCGGACGCGGCGTCCGTACCAGTGGTGGTGTCGCGACGTGGGCAGCTGGCGCGAGCGGAGTTCACCGCCCCGCCCGGCGGAATCGTGGGGCTCGGCGTCACTGACGTAACCATCCCGATAAATTCGACCCTCCGGGCATGGGACGCCGACGGAAACTTCGTCGAAGGACTCGGAACCGTTTTCGCGAACAGCGGCGGCAGTCTGCACTTGAACGGCCTGACCCCTGGAGACGACTACACAGTGGTGCTCCAGACGTATGCGGCCTCCACCGGGTCGATGAAGTTCTGGCTTTCGACTCCGGTGACAACCGAGCCCCTCACCACCGGCAGCCCCAGCACACAAGCGGAACTGACACGACCGGGCCAGCAGCTCATTGTTCCTGTCCTCGCTGCCGACAGCAGCGGGATCTCGGTCTTCGTGTCCGGACCGGTTGCGATGAAGGGCGGCGGCGACGTCGCAAGAGTCACACCCGACGGCCAAGTCGTGAAAGACGCCGGGATCGGAACATCGGGAGAGGCAGTGGCGGCTCTTCCCACGCCTCTGCCCGAGGGAACACACCTGCTTCTGGTCCAGCCCTGGCGCACAACCGCGGGCACTGTGACCGCATCACGGATGGCCGGGGTGAACGCCGGAACGCTCGCGCTGGGCGGTGCCAAGCAAACGGCGGTGATCTCCCATCCGTACCTGCACGCCTACTTCACCTTCACGGTCGAGTCGGAGGACGGGGCCGAACTCGACCTCGAGGTCGAAGCCCCGTCACCGTTCAGCTGGATCGCGACGCTGATTGATTCATCAGGGGAGGAATGGGGCGGGGCATATCTGCACCAGTCGACTCTCTCAACATCCTTCGGTTTCCTTGATCCGGGTACATACACGTTGGTGGTCGAGCCGATGGGCCCATCGACCGGCCAGATCACTCTCGGCCTCAAGGACGGATCCGCCGCCGCGGCGAGCGGCGGTGACGACACGAGCGGCTCGGCGGGGATCGTTCCCGAGGGGGCGGACGCCTGGCAGCCGGGCAAGCAGCAGAAAGCCGGCCGGGACTGGGTGACAGGCCGCGGTGACGGGCCGAAAGCTCCCCGGAAACTTCGTTCGCCCCCGGGCAGAACGGCGTTGACCGGTCACGTGCTGAAGCTGGACGGGAAACCCCTGGCGAAGGTTGCCGTCTCCGTCGGCGACAAGACGGCCAGAACCGACTCCCGCGGCAGATTCCTGCTGGCCGGCATCAGTCCCGATGCGAAGACCCTGGTGGTCGACGGATCGACGGCCAACACGAGGAAGCGGCAGTACGGCCGCTTCGACATACACATCGGCCCTAAGCGCGGTCAGAGTGTCGACCTCGGGTTCCCGGTCTGGATGACGCCCCTCGACACCAAGAACACGGTGAGCTTCGCCGCCCCGGCGAAGTCCGACGTCGTGCTGAAGACCCCGAAGATTCCCGGGCTCGAAGTCCGTATCCCCAAGGGTTCGGTGGTCCGGGACGAGAAGGGCAAGCCGGTCACGGAGCTGGGGATCACCGCCATACCCATCGACCGGCCGCCGTTCCCGCTGCCCGAGAACAGTGTCGTGCCCGTGTACTTCACCGTGCAGCCTGGCGGCACATACGTCTTTCCCAAGGGCGCGCAGGTCATCTATCCGAACTACACACGCGAAGCCCCCGGCACCCGCGTGGAGTTCATGGACTACGACCCGAAGAAGAAGGGCTGGTACGTCTACGGGCACGGGAAGGTGTCCGAGGACGGCCGTCAGGTCGTGCCCGATGCCAAGACACGGGTCTGGGCCTTTCACGGCGCGATGTTCAACATCCCCGACTGGCTGCCCTGGGACCTGTCGTGGGTGAAGGACGCCTTCGACTGGCTGTCCGGTGACCCTGTCGACCTGTCCACCGGGATGCTCACTGACTCGCGTACCGACCTGGCCGTGTCCGACTCCCGTGGATCGGCCCAGATCACCCGGACCTACTGGCAGGGCGACACACGGACCCGCGCCTTCGGCATCGGACGCGACCTCTCCTACAACGTCTTCCTGCACTCGAAGAAGCAGTACGAACAGGTCGACCTGTATTTGCCCGGCGGCCAGTCAGTCCCCTTTGTGCGCACTTCAGCTGGCACGGGCTACGCCGACGCGGTCTTCGAACCCTCCGGAACCCCGTCCGGATTCCACGGCTCGAAGATTGTGTGGGACGACGGAGCGTGGCACATGAAGTTCCGTGACGGCACTACCTGGATCTTTCCTCAGTATGCACCTCTGAAGGAGATCCGGGACCGGCACGGCAACGCCGTTCAGCTGACCCGAGCCGGCAACAAGGGCGAGATCACGCAGATCTCCACTCCCGGCGGCCGCTGGATCTCCCTCGCCTACGACACCAAGAAGCGCGTTTCATCAATCCGGGACAACGCGGGCCGTACGACCGAGTACACCTACGACACCGCCGGACGCCTGGCCACCGTCAAGGACCCGGCAAACAGGATCAGCCGCTACACGTACGACGGCACGTCCAACCGCATCAAGACAGCAGTGGATGCCCGCGGCATCACCTACATGACCAACGTCTATGAGGGCGGGCGGGTCCAGGAACAGACGCTCACCGAGGGCGCCAAGTACACCTTCGAGTACACGCTGACCGGAGCAGGCAAGGTGACCTCCACAACGGTCACGCAGCCCGGTGGGTCCCTGAGGCGGGTCGAATTCGACGCCGACGGCTTCGGAGTCAAGGACACCCAGGCATACGGCAGCACCCTGGCCCGCACCACCCAGTACCACCGGGGGCCTCACCACCGCGTGGACGCGGTCACCGACCCGTACGACCGCCGCACCGAACTCACCTACGACGCCAACGGGTACGTCACCCGCACCACCGAGCTCGCAGGCACGCCACAGGCACGCCAGTCCGGCACCGCGGTCTACGACGGTCCGTACGACCAGCCCACCGCCCTCACCGATCCATTGGGCAACACCACCATCCTCGGTTACGACGCTGTGGGCGACCTGCGGAAGGTCACCGACCCCGAGAAAAGGGAGACCACTCTCACCTACACCTCCGACGGGCAGGTGAAGACGGTGACCGACGCCTCCGAAGCGGTGACCGAATACACCTACCTGAACGGCGAGATGGTGTCGGTCAAGGACGCGGAGGGCCGCACCAGCGGCCAATTCCTCGACGCGGCAGGACGGCCGTCCGCTCTGACCGACGCGGCAGGATCCCGCACGACGCTCACGTACGACTCTCTGAACCAGACCCGCAGGATCACCGATCCGCTCGGTCAGGTCACCGCTCTGGACTACGACGAGAACGGCAACCTGACCACCCTCACCGACGCCCGCCAGAACGCCACCATGTGGGCGTACGACAACGCGGACCGGGCCGAGTCGGCGACGGATCCGCTGGGAGCACAGGCGCTGTTCGCCTATGACGCCGCAGGCAACCTGGCGAAGGTGACCAGCCGCTCGGGCCAGGTCGCCACAACCGAGTACGACCTGCTGGGGCGGACGAAGAACACCAAATACGGCGTGAACGTGGCCGGTACGGCCGAGTCCACCGTCACCTACGCCTACGACGCGGTCGACCTGCCGAAGACGATCACAGACACCCAGGCGGGGACCCAGACCTTCGAATACGACGAGTACGACCGGACGAAGACAGTCACCGGCCCCACCGGCACGGTCGCCTACGTCTACGACGCGGCGGATCGACGCAAGGAGATGACCGCAGCCGGGAAAACCACGCTCTACGGCTACGACACCTCGAACATCCTCACCTCCGTCACCTCCGACGACCAGACGGTCACCTTCGGCCTGGACACGGTGGGCCGCGAGAAGACCGCCGAACTGCCGGGCGGGATCACCCGTACCACCACCCTGGACAAGACGGGCACGATCAAGAACATCGGCTACACCAAGGGCACGGCCGACATCGGTGACCTCTCCTACACGAGAGACGTACGCGGCCTCCAGACCGGCCTGTCCGGCACTCTCGCCTCGGTGGCGCTGCCGGCGGCAGAGACGGGCGCGGTGTTCGGGAAGGACAACCGGCTCACCACCTTCAACGGCCGCTCCTTCACCTACGACGCGGACGGCCGGCTCAAGACCGACGGGAAACGCACCTACACCTGGAACGCCCGCGGCCAGTTGTCCGGGCTCACCGCCACCGGTGGAGCTTCGAGCCTGTTCACGTACGACGCACTGGGCACACGCGCCACCACAACCCTCGGCGACACCACCAAGAAGTTCCTGACCGACGGCTCCAACCCGCTGGTGGAACAGGACGCCACAGGAGCCGAAACGGCCACGGTCGCGGCATCCGGCCTGGACGAGTACCTGACCCGGACCGAGAACAACGCGACGCAGATCTACCTCACCGACGCGCTGGGCACAGTCGTCGGACTGGCCGACACCGACGGCACGGTCGTCACCCGCTACACCTACGACCCCAACGGCCAGTCCACCAGCTCGGGCGCCGCGTCCTCCAACCCCTACACCTTCACCGGGCGCGAGTCCGACGGAACGGGGCTCCTGTACTACCGCAACCGCTACTACGACCCCGAGACCGGCCGTTTCATCTCCCAGGACCCGATCGGTCACGCGGGCGGCACCAACCTCTACCAGTACGCGCTCAGTTCACCCACCACCTACACCGACCCGTCGGGCAACAGTCCACTGCTCGCGGGCTGCGTCTTCGGCGGGCTCTCCGAAGCCGGCCTCGACTGGCTCGGTCAACGCCTGTCGGGCCGCAAGGTCGACTGGGGCCAGGTCGGTGTCTCAGCGGCCATGGGCTGCGCGACCGGCATGCTCGGCGCCGGGGGCGCGTCCAAGTGGGCGTCCCTGGGCAAGTGCCGCAAGGTCGGCAACAGCTTCACCTCGGACACCCCCGTTCTCCTCGCGGACGGCACCCGCAAACCGATCAAGGACGTTCAGATCGGCGACGAGGTCCTGGCCACCGACCCCGAAACCGGCGAAAGCGGCCCCCGTCCGGTCACGGCCCTGATCAAGGGCACGGGTGACAAACAACTGGTCGACATCACCCTCGACACGGGTGCGTCCCACTCCCTGACGGCCACGGACGGCCACCCCTTCTGGGTCCCCGCCCTGAACCGCTGGGTCGAAGCCGACGAACTCACCGCCGGCCAGTGGCTCCAGACGAGCAGTGGAACCTGGGTACAGATCGCCGCAGTCACCCGCCGCACCGCATCCACCACGGTCTACAACCTCACCGTCGCAGATTTCCATACGTACTATGCGCTGGCAGGGGATACGCCGGTCCTGGTTCACAACTGCGACGTGGGGGGCTTGCGGCCTGACTTCAACTCGACGAAGTCTGCGGTTGATCATTACGTCAAACACGTACGTGGGCTGGATTTTCGATTGAAGAAGGGTGTATTTCGCGCCACGAGAGAGTCCACACCGATCCGAATTCGGGGTGTGGATATGCCGGAATTCTCGGGTGCCGGTGGAAGGCGAGCGTACCGTGAAGCCGCGCGTGATTTTATGCAGAGTGATGGTCCTTATGGTTCGATCACTCATGTCGCCTCAAGCGGTGCAATCCATCGGTTTGATCCGGCCAGCGGTTACTATGGCCTCGTGAATAGTGGAGGGACGATTTCAACTTTCTTCCGCCCGGCTGATGGCCTCTCGTACTTCCGTCGATCGATTAATTAAGGAGGTGAAGGAGAATGATGTTTGTTGAAAGGTACAACGTCGTAGCGCGGACGTTAGGCAAGGAAGCTTTGACGCCTAATCGAGCTATTGAGGCATGGCTTCAGTTCGTCGAAAGCTGCGAGGAGGGCTACGAAGACAGTCTTGCTGAATACAGGAATGAATTGTCCATTCGGCGCTTCTTGCAGGCGGTGATCGACGACCCGCAGGTTCAGCGAACCTCGGATGCGCAGTGGTTCATCAGGGAAGTCGAGGCCGTCGACGCGAAATTTTCATCGCTGCTTGAGGGTGGGTTTCAAGTCGCTGGAAGCTGGGGCTGGTGGGAGCGTCGAATTCCCCGCGTCGGCGGTGGGGTATTCCTGATCGATGTCCGAGACGCTTATGGCGTGGATCTGGAGCCGATCTGAACCGGTGCCAATGTGCGTATGGCTCAACAGCTCCTTGAGTATGACGAGTTCGATGTCCTGCTCCAGGAGTGGGGCGAGCACGTTCGGGTTGAGTGGCACGCCCCACTCCTGTTCACACGGTGACCGAAGACGGATCGCGGCTTCGTCAGAAGCCCTCTGGTCGGAAACGTCCATCTGGACCCAGATACGGAGAGGTCAGATCTTAGCTGAACGTGTCAATCCACTTGTTGCCGTGCGGGGGGACGAAGAAGTATCCGCCGCCTGTGGTCAGCAAGTACTTTGACAGGGGTTCCCCTTCCAGGCGTTTCTGGGTCGCTTCGAATCCTTGGGCCAGGTCTCGCTGGAAACAGGAGAAGATGATCCCCGTATCACCGTTGCCCCGGTCATAGCTGTAACTGCGCCGCACGATCGGTGGGGGAGTGCGGCGGTCAGGGGTCGCGAGACGTACATGCGAATCAAGCGGTGTAAGCCTGCCCGTCGGATCGGCCGCAAAGTTGGGCTGTTCGTCGGTCGGTGTGCCGTCGAGCCACCCTCCATCGCGCCTACGTCCGATGATCCGCTCCTGTTCTCGTACTGAGTCTTTGTCCCATAGGTCGGTCGCGAACCGGATGACGCGCACAACCTGGTAGCTGCCGCCTATAGTCCACTGTGGCTCGTTCTGATCGGCAGAAGTGAGTGCGCGGCTGAGGGATTCCCTCTCGGTGCCCGGATTGCCGAAGCCCTCGGTGAAGTGGAACGGGTTACGGGCCAGACCCCTGCCGTCCTTGACCCGGTTGGCGGGACGAGAGCCATAGATGTGCCACCGAATCGTCCAGTGCGGGGAAGCGGTGTTCCTGAGGCGCTCAACGGTCTTCTGTATCGCCGCGGCCTTGTCGCTCGCGACGTGGGCGAGAACGTCTCCATGTGACGTGGCGGGATCAAGAAGGTCACCGGTGAAGTGCGGCATCGCCTTGAGCTGGCGAGGAATCGACTTCTCAAGTCCGAAAAGTGTTGCCCCGAGGGCGAACCCCACGGACGTGTCCGGCTCGGCGGCAGCGCGAACCCGTTTCACCAATTCTCTCAGCGCGCCACGTGACCGCCCGATGTCGAGCGCGATCAACGCCACGTACTTTTCCGGCAAAATTCCACGCAACTGGACCGGAATGCCGGCCGAGTCGTCAGAGCCGGCACTGCCCCCTGCAGCGCCCCTGTCTGCCAGCCCGTAGGCAGCCGCACCACCACCTGCTAAAGCAACTGCCACGCCCGAAGCCATCAAGTTTCTGCGTCGTATCACTTCGACCTCGCTCACTTTGATGAGCCCGTTGCTTCATCAACTTCTCATCTTGTCAACCGAAGTACGTCCGCAACAGTCGTGTCCGGAGTCCGAGCTTCGGGAGCCGGGATTCGGATTTCGAGCTTCAGAGCGGGGCCGTTCACTCGTTCGTGGGTAAGGGGAGGGGCCCGGGGCCGGGGCTTGAGCTTCGGGTTTCGGGGGCCGGGTTTCGGGTTCCGGGGTTCGAGCGGTGTTGTTCAATCGGTTGGTTGGTTGGGGGTTTGGGAAAACCTCCCACCCTCCCGGACCCGTAACGGCCAGCAAGTATGACTAATCGTGACCGAGTTGCGGCGAGGAGTCGCGGCTGTCTACGGTGCCGAACATAACGACCCCGGACGCGGTGTTAGAGCACCGGCCGGGGTCTGACCCCAAGATCGAAGCAGTAAGGACCGATCCCGTGGCTGTTGCAAACCTTAGCTCTGCCCTGCGTGCGCCCGCATCCTCGCGCGCCCATCCGAAGGCCCGGCCCGGTTACGGAAAGCGATCCGTTCCGGAGCAACGTCCGCCTCTCGAAGGCGATTTCGCATTTCTGCCCGAGCGTGAGCGGCACATCGCGGGTTACGTCGACGCGTTGCCGGACGGTGCGGCGGTGGACGTCAAGTCGCTGGCCAGGTGCCTGCCGCTGTACGGACAGATGGCCGTCGGCAGCGCGTTACGGGCCCTGAGCGTGGCCGGTCATCTGCGGCGTGTCCGGTGCCTGGGCGGGGACGGCGGCGAGGGCGGCGGCCAGGTCCGCTGGGTCACCCGCACCTACTGGTCGAGGGTCGCTCACGACAACGAGTGGTGGGGCGCCTTCCTCGCCGCCGAGGAGCACCGCTCGGCGCCGGGGCCGGGCGCGCGGGCGGGGATGGGCGAGGTTACGCCCGCAGCGCCCGTACCCGTACCGGTATCGGCGCCTGTGCCGGTGTTGCTGCCGCAGCAGCGCACCGCAGAGCCGGAGTTGGGGCCGGGACCACAGCCGGAACCGCAGCCGGAGCCTGAAGCGGGCGGGGAGCGGCCGCCCTCGCGTGCCTTTCTGGCCCTGGCCCGTCTGGGCCGTACCGATGCCCGTCTGGCGCTTTCGGCGGCGGACTGTGCGGAGCTGGAACAGTTGGCGGCCGAGTGGTTCGCGCGGGGCGTGGACGCCGAATACCTGACGCGCGCCCTCACCGCCGGGCTCCCCGAGTCCGTCGGCTCGCCCTTCGGCCTCGTCCGCAGCCGCCTCCGCGACAAGCTCCCGCCCCGCCTGCCCGCCACAACCCCGTCCGCGCCGGTAACTCCCGTGCGCCGCATGCTGGTCGAGTGCACCGAATGCCGCGTTCCCGGTCGCCCCGAAGCATTCCGCGACGGCCTGTGCAGGCCCTGCCGCGAGCCCGAACCCGAACCCGGCACCGACCCCACGACCTGACCGCCGCCCCGTCGGGCGCGGGTTCAGTCGAGGCTCTGGTGGTAGGTGATGCGGAGCGTGTCCGACAGGTCTGCCTCCAGCCCTTCGAGCACGCTCCAACCCTTCCCCTTTGCCTACCGCTTGGAGAGGGACGCTACGAGCCTGTCCATCTCCTCCCTGTACGACTTCTCGAAGCTGGATTCGAAGAGTCCACCGACACCGAAGATTTTCGCCTCGACCGAGATTTCGCTGATCACGCGGCTGCGGTCGGGCCCGAGCTCCTCGAAGCGCACCGCGCCCTCCATGCGGATCTTGTCCGCCATGGTCGAGGGAATCCGCTTCCAGTGCCACGTACGTTCAGACGTACTGAACGTGCTCTTCTCGGTCTCCCGGTAGCCGCTGCCGAAGAGCTTGGCCAACGGCCCGGGCAGCTCCCGTTTCGGCTGCATCGCCACCCGGCGTGTGGTCTGCTCGGGACCTTCCTGCCGGTCCGCCACGGCCCATTCCGCATACCCCAGGTCCTGGAGATACACCTCGGCCGTGATCACGTCGTCGAGGAGCAGCTCCCAAATCTTGGACAGGGCGCCGTTGAACTCGTTTGTCGTTGTGAATTTACCCATGCCCCCAGGTTAGAGATGCCGGTTCTTTTTAGGGTAATTTGTGCCCATTTGAACGTCTCCGGTCGGTATTTGGAAGAAGTCGATCACTTCGGGCAGGTGGGTGGCGGCTGGAACGAGGGCTTTACTGGGGCTTTCTGTATAAGTCCCAGTAACCCGCGTCCCACCATCAGCCGCCCCCGTTGTCGCTGTCCTGTGCGGAACGCAGCAGGAGCGTTTGGGCGACGATCTCCGACGCGGGGAGAAGGCGGTGCTCGGAGGGTAGGCAGAACGCGGCCGGATTCAGTTCCCCGCCCGCCAGTTGGCCGCGGGCTCCGTCGTGCCGCTGCAAGGACGCCACCAGGCCGGGCGGGAACCGAAGGCCGAGCACCCTCTCCGCCTCGCGTATCCCGTCTTCGTCGACCGGGTTGTTCAGCGTCTCCAGAGTCCGCGGAGCATGCCGGTGCAGCCATGCCTCGATTTGGCCCCAGGCGGCGTGAATCCGGGCCGGTTCGCCCACCGGGGAGTCAGGAAGCCTTGATGGACTCCACGAACGGCGTCCACGCGGACGCGTTCACGACGAGCACCGGCCCCTCGGGGCGCTTGGAGTCGCGGACGGGGACGAGGTCCTGGTGACCGTCCGCGACTTCGAGGCGCTCGCCGCCATCGCCGTTGCTGTAGCTGCTCTTGCGCCAGCGGGCGAACCCCTCGGCGACTTCGAGGCAGTTGCCGCCCGAGGTGTTGCTGTGGCTGCTCTTACGCCAGGTAGCGACGCTCAAGTCGATTTGGGTGCGCACCATTTCGGTAGTCCTCTGTTGCTTTTTCGATCACGGTGAGGGATTCCTCCGGAGACAGGGCGGCGGCCCGGAGGAGATCGTACGACCTCCGATACTGCTTCACGATCGTCGGATCGTCGATGGTGTTTCCGTGGTGCTGGCCTTCCGTGTAGAAGAGCGGGGGAGCGTCCGGGAAGTCCAGCAGCATGGCGTTGTTCAGCATGAGAGTGTGCGCTCCCGTGTTCCACGGAAGAATTTGCGTAATGATCCGGCTTCTCTTGGCGAGAGCGGCGACGTGGTCAAGCTGTTCGGCCATCTCCTGTGGCGGCAGGATAGGCATCCACAGCAGCGACTCAGGCAGAACGACCCAGTACTGCGGGGTCCGGTGGTTCCTCTCGAAGAGCTGCGCCCGTGCCAGCCGCGCATTGATCTTGGCGTCGATCTCTTCCGGCAGGTCCGGCGTCCGTTCGACGCGGAACAGGGCACGTGCGTACGGCTCTGTCTGGAGCAGGCCGGGGAAGACTGCCGGAGACCACTCGTTAATGGTCTCGGCCTTCTTCTCAGTCTCCAGCACGCGCTCGAAGTACTCCGCATGCCCCTTCCGCCGGGCCTTCCTAACGTCCTCGCACCGCCGCCCGAAGAACCCGTCCGTCTTCAGTACCCGGTCCACATGCTGGGCCAGATCCACCGGCATCCGCCGGTGACCGTGCTCGATCTCGCTCAGGTAAGTGATGCCGTAGAAGCTGCCGTCCACCAGCTTCTCCAGGGTCAGGCCCGCCTCCTCCCGCTTGAAGCGGAGTTCCTTTCCGTAGAACTGCGGGACGCCCGCCGAGCCGTCGATCTCCTTGCGTGTGGCCACTGTTGACCGCCTTTCGCGCTGTGCGTTGTGGAGCGGGAAGTCCTTTCACGGTAGGGGTCGATGCGGCAGCGTGTGAGGCGTTCGTCACAGTCGGCAACGAAAGGTGGACTTACCCCCATGGACGACACGTACGACCTCGCCGCCCACGACATCGGCCCGGACATCGACGCGCTCCGTGCCGCGCTCGCCGCGCACGGCATCACGCTGCCGACGCTCGGTGTCGACCCGCTGACCCTCGCCGCACGGACGACCCGGCCGCCGTTGGTCGCGCTCGGCAACTGCAACGCGGCCACCGCGCACCGGCTGGCCGAGGTGCTGCGTTCGGCGGCCGGGGGATGAGCCCGTTGCCGGTCGCGCTGGATCTGCTCGCCGTGCCGAAGGCCGTACCGGAGATGCGGCGGACCCTGCGGGAGCGGTGCGGGGGTGCGGACTCGCCCGATCTGCTGCTCTGTGTCAGCGAGTTGCTGACCAACGTGATCGTGCACCTCGGGGAGGGGACGCCGGTCACGCTCCGGGGCAGCGGTACGTGCACCGGCCGGGTCAGGGTCGAACTGAGCGATCCCGAGCCGTGCGTCTGGCCGACCCTGCGCACCGCGTCCGTCGGTGACGAGTCGGGGCGGGGGCTGGCGCTCGTGGACGCGCTGGCGCTGCGGTGGGGCGTCGAGCAGGGGCCGTACGGCAAGACGGTCTGGTGCGAGCTGCGGGCCCCCGACGGCGCGAGGCAGATCACTCGCGAGGGTGCGGGGGCGGAGGCCGGCCGATCCGGCGCAGCGCGGGTTGCGCGTTCCCGCTGAAGGCCGGGGGAACGTTCAGCTGCGCGCCGCCGGTGCCCACCCCGTACTACCGCGGCGGCAACGGCGGCCGTCGCCGGTCCGGGACGTCGTCGTACGTCGGCGGGGTCGCCGCGGGCTGGGCGGCCAGCAGGTCCAGGGCCACCCGTACCGCGTCGTCCAGCACCGCGTACCGGCCCTCCGCCCAGTCGAGGGGGGTGCGCAGCGCCTCCAGGTCCGGCTCGACGCCGCGGTTCTCGATCGACCAGCCGTAGGTGTCGAACCAGGCCGCGTTCATCGGCACCGTGATCACCGTGCCGTCGCCGAGCCTGGTCCGGCCGGTCATGCCGACGACGCCGCCCCAGGTCCGCTGGCCCACGACAGGGCCGAGCTTCAGCAGGCGGAACGCGGCGGTGATCATGTCGCCGTCGGAGGAGGTCGCCTCGTCGGCCAGGGCGACCACGGGGCCGCGCGGGGCGTTCGAGGCATAACTCACCGGCTGGGCGTTGCGGGTCAGGTCCCAGCCGAGGATGGTGCGGGTCAGTTTCTCCACCACCAGCTCGCTGATGTGGCCGCCCGCGTTGCCGCGCACGTCGACGATGAGGGCCGGGCGGGACACCTCCATGCGCAGATCCCGGTTGAACTGGGCCCAGCCCGATCCGCCCATGTCGGGGATGTGCAGATAGCCGCACTTGCCGCCGCTCAACTCCCGTACGACGTCACGGCGTTTGGCCACCCAGTCCTGGTAGCGCAGCGGCCTCTCGTCGACCAGGGGGATGACGGCGACGCGACGGGGGAGGCTCCCGCCCCCGGCCGGGCGGAAGGTCAGCTCGACGGTGGTGCCGCCCGCCGCGGTGAGGAGGGGGTACGGGCCGGCGACCGGGTCGACCGGGCGTCCGTCGACATGGGTGAGGACCGCGCCCTCCCGGATGCCTGTGCCGGCCAGCGGGGAGCGCGCCTTGGAGTCGGAGGAGTCGCCGGGCAGGATGCGCCGGATCGTCCAGTCGCCGTCCCGGCACACCAGGTTCGCGCCGAGCAGGCCGATCGCCCGCTGGTAGTGCGGCGGGCCCTCGTTGCGGCGGGCCGGGGTCACATAGGCGTGCGAGGTGCCCAGCTCGCCCAGGACCTCGCGCATCAGGTCGGCGAACTCGTCGGGGGAGGCGACCCGTTCGACCAGCGGGCGGTACTGGTCGAGCACGGCCGTCCAGTCGATGCCGCACATGTCCGGGTCCCAGAAGTAGGAGCGGATGATGCGGCCGCCCTCCTCGTACGCCTGCCGCCACTCCGCCGCCGGGTCGACCTCGTGCAGGATGCGGCGCAGGTCCAGGTAGACCGTCGAGTCGCTGTCGCCGGGCTCGGTGGCGGGGACGGCGCGCAGCTCGCCCTCGTCCATGACGACCAGCCGGGTCGCGTCGCCGCTGACCGCGAACCAGTCGAGATGGCCGACCAGTTCGGTCTTCCTGGCCCTGGTGATGTTGAAGTGTTCGAGGGTGGGGCGGCCCGACATGTCCGCCGGGTTGGCGAAGGTCTCGCCGAGTGCGCCGGAGATCGGCCAGCGCAGCCAGACCAGCCCGCCGCCGCTCACCGGGTGCAGCGCCGAGTACTTGGAAGCGGAGACCGGGAAGGGCGTCACCCGGTTCTCCAGGCCCTCGAACTCGACGGTGACCGTCGACGGACCCTCGCCCGTCCCGACATCGGGGATGTCGTCGGCCGGGTCGAGCCCGCCCGCCGCCGGGCGCCCCTCCGGGGACAGGGCGAAGGGGGAGGGGGTGGCGGACGAGAGCGGCACCAGGTACGGGCGGCAGCCCAGGGGGAAGGAGAGGTCGCCGGTGTGGACGTCGTACACCGGGTCGAAGCCGCGCCAGGAGAGGAAGGCGAGATAGCGTCCGTCGCCCGTGAAGACGGGGTTCTCGTCCTCGAAGCGGCCGTTGGTGACATCGACGATCACGGGGGCGCCGGTGCCCAGGATGCGGGCCAGCTTGATCTTGCGCAGCGAGCGGCCGATGCCGGGGTGCGACCAGGTCAGCCAGGCGCCGTCCGGGGAGAACGCCAGGTCGCGGACCGGGCCGTTGAGGGAGCGGATCAGCTCGGTGGGCTCGCCGGTGGAGGTCTCCTCGTCGGTGTCCAGGAGCAGCAGCCGCCCGTCGTTCGTCGCGATCGCCAGCCGCTCGCCGTCCGGGTCGGCGATCAGCTCGTGCACCCGGCCGAGCTGCCCGGACGCCAGCCGGCGCGGCTCGCGGTCGCCGCTGGCGCGCGGCAGGCAGGCGATCTCGATCGCGTCCTCGCCGTCGGCGTCGGTGACGTAGGCGACCTGGCCGCCGCTGCCGAGCATCTCGGGCAGCCGGACCCGGACCCCGGGGGTGTCGGCGATGGTCCGGGCGGGACCGTCGCGATGGGTGAGCCAGTACAGGCTGCCGCGTACGGTGACGGCGCTGGCCCGGCCCGTTTCGTCCACGGACAGCGAGTCGATGTTGCTGGCGGCCGGGACCTGGTGGACGCGCCGTCCGGTGCGGGGCCCGCCGAGCCGGACCTCCAGCTTCCTGGGCACCGCGTCCGGCGAGGCCAGGTCGTCGACCAGCCACAGATCGCCCGCGCACTGGTAGACGATCCGGTGCCCGTCGCTGGAGGCGTGCCGGGCGTAGAAGGCGTCGTGGTCGGTGTGGCGGCGCAGGTCGGTGCCGTCGGGCCGGCAGGAGTAGAGATTGCCGACGCCCTCGTGGTCGGAGAGGAAGGCGATCCGGCCGCCGACGAACATCGGTGAGGCGAGATGGCCGCCGATGTCCGGGAGCAGCCGCTTGCCGTGCAGCCAGAGCCGGCCGGTCGCGCCGCCCCGGTACCGCTTCCAGGCGGCCGGTTCGTGCGGGGGTGTGCCGGTGAGGAGCAGGGTGCGCCGCTCGCCGTCGATGTCGGCGATCGCGATGTCGGAGGCCGGGCCCCAGGGCAGCTTGCCGCCGGGGCTGCCGTCGGTGGGGACGCTGTAGGCCCAGGAGACGTGCGAGAACGGCTGGTTGTGCGAGGACACGGCAAGGATCTGGGCGGAGTCCTCGGGGTCGGGGGTCCAGCCGCAGACCCGGGTGTCCGTCGAGCCCCAGTAGGTGAGCCGGCGGGCCGGGCCGCCGTCGACCGGTGCGAGATGGATCTCGGGATCGAGGGTGCGCCAGGTCGTGTACGCGATCCGGCCGCCGTCGGGGGAGAAGCGGGGGTGGCTGACCCGCGTCCGGTCGATGGTCAGTCGCCAGGCGCGGCCGGGCTGCTCTCCCTCGGGCGCGAGGGGGGCGACCCAGAGGTCGTCCTCGGCCGCGAAGCAGAGCAGGTCGTCGTGAAGGTGCGGGAAACGGAGATACGCGACGTCGTCACTCACCCTCCAATGCTTTCCGCGCGCAAGGGCCCCGGCAACTCGTGGTGCGGAACGGCCCGTGGTGCGGAACGGCCCGTGATGCGGATGGGGCTTGTGGTGCGAATGAGGCTTGTGGTGTGAAACACGTTGAAACGGTTTCGATTCGCCGGGTGGGCGGGGTTAGCGTCGAAGTGTACGAAACGGTTTCGTTCCCTTGACTGGTGTGCGAGAACGCGGACAGGAGGTCGATACATGGCACGCACCCGGCTCACGCCCGAGCGTGAGAGCGAGCTGTACGCCGCCGTGCTCGACCTGCTCCGCGAGGTCGGCTACGACGCCCTGACCATGGACGCCGTCGCCGCCCGTACCCGTTCCAGCAAGGCCACCCTCTACCGCCAGTGGGGGAGCAAGCCCGAGCTGGTCGTCAAGGCCCTGCGGCACAACAAGCCGGTGTCCCTCGCGGAGATCGACACGGGATCGCTGCGAGGCGACTTCCATGCCGCGCTGAGCCGCAGCGACGACTGCCAGATGGAGAAGGACTCCGCGCTGATGCGGGGCCTGAGCCATGCCGTCCACAACAATCCCGATCTCCACCAGGCCCTGCGCGAGCTGCTGATCGAGCCGGAGATGACCGGCCTCGACCGGCTGCTGCGCCGAGCCGTGGACCGGGGTGAGGTACGTCCGGACAACCCGGCGATGAGATATGTGCCGCACATGGTGGTCGGCGCCCTCGCAGCCCGGCAGCTGGTCGAGGACCGTGCTGTCGACCAGGCGTTCCTCCTCGATTACGTCGACTCCGTGGTTCTCCCCGCCCTCGGAGCCTGACCCCGCGCGTCCCCTTCGCGCGGCCCTCTCCCCGAGCTCCACCTGACACGCCGCTCTCGTCGTCGGGCTGGTTCCGCACGCCCCTTGCACGCACACGACCTGACCGGGAGTACGCCTCCGTGGCCACATTTCTCTACAAACTCGGACGGTTGTCCTTCCGGCGCCGCCGCTATGTCGCTCTGGTCTGGGTGGCACTGCTGGCAGTCGCCGGAATCGGCGCGGCCTCCGCGTCCCCCGCCACCTCCAGCTCCTTCTCGATCCCGGGCACGGAGGCGCAGAAAGCCTTCGACCTGCTGGAAGAGCGTTTCCCCGGCGCGAGCGCCGACGGCGCGACCGCACGGGTCGTCTTCAAGGCCCCCGACGGCCAGAAGATGACGGACCCGGAGAACGTGGCCGAGGTGAGCGAGGTCACCGAGGAGCTGATGTCCGGTTCGGACCAGATCGCCCACGTCACCGACCCGTACACCAGCAACGCCGTCAGCCAGGACGGCTCCACCGCGTACGTCTCCGTGTCCTACGAGGTCAGCACGCTGGAGCTGACCGATGCGACCCGGGACGCGCTTCAGGACGCGGGCGAATCGGCGCAGAAGAGCGGGATGACGGTGGAGATCGGTGGTGACGCGCTCCTGGTGATACCGGAGACCGGGGTCGCCGAAGTCATCGGTGTCGCGGTTGCCGCCGTGGTGCTGGTCATCACCTTCGGCTCGCTGATCGCCGCCGGGCTGCCGCTGCTCACCGCCCTGATCGGGGTCGGTATCGGTGTCTCGACGATCACGGCACTGGCGAACGTGCTGGAACTGGATTCCACCACCTCCATCCTCGCGATGATGATCGGCCTCGCGGTCGGTATCGACTACGCGCTGTTCATCGTCTCCCGCTACCGTGCCGAGCTGGCCGGGGGCCGGGAGGGCGAGGAAGCGGCCGGACGGGCCGTCGGCACGGCCGGTTCCGCGGTCGTGTTCGCCGGACTCACCGTCGTCATCGCGCTGGTCGGCCTGGCCGTCGTGAACATTCCGTTGCTGACGAAGATGGGCTTCGCCGCAGCGGGCACGGTCGCTCTCGCCGTTCTCATCGCGCTCACTCTGGTCCCGGCGCTGCTGGGCTTCGCGGGCAAGCGGATCACGGGACGCAAGGCGCGCAAGGCCGCCGAGGAGGGGAAGCGGGCCGAGGCCAAGCCGAACATGGGCACCCGCTGGGCGCGGTTCGTGCTGCGCAAGCCGGTGTGGGTGCTGCTGGCCGGAGTCATCGGCCTCGGCGTGATCGCCGTACCGGCCGCGTCCCTGGAGATGGGCCTGCCCGACGAGGGCTCCCAGCCCACCAGCACCACCCAGCGGCGCGCCTACGACCTGGTCTCCGAAGGCTTCGGTCCCGGTTTCAACGGGCCGCTGACGGTCGTCGTGGACACGGCGGACAGCTCCGACGGCAAGTCCGCGGCCAAGCGGGTCTCCGCCGAGATCTCCGCCATGCCGGGCGTCGTCGCCGTCACCCCGGCCCAGTTCAACAAGGCCGGCGACACGGCGGTGTTCACCGTCGTACCGAAGGACCGGCCGAGCTCCGTCGAGACCGAGAACCTGGTCCACGAGATCCGTGACGCGGGCAAGGACATCACGTCCGACACCGGCGCCGAGGTCCTGGTCACCGGCTCCACGGCGATGAACATCGACTTCTCGCAGAGGATGTACGACGCGCTGGTGCCGTACCTGGCGCTCGTCGTCGGCCTGGCCTTCGTGCTGCTGATGCTGGTCTTCCGGTCGGTGCTGGTGCCGCTGAAGGCGGCCCTCGGCTTCCTGCTCTCGGTCCTCGCGGCCCTGGGCGCGGTCGTCGCGGTCTTCCAGTGGGGCTGGTTCGACTCGCTCTTCGGTGTGGAACAGCCCGGCCCGATCCTGTCGATGATGCCGATCTTCATGGTGGGCATGGTCTTCGGCCTCGCGATGGACTACGAGGTCTTCCTCGTCACCCGGATGCGTGAGGCGTACGTCCACGGCGAGAAGCCCGACCAGGCGATCGTCACCGGCTTCGACCACGGCGCCCGGGTCGTCACGGCCGCGGCCGTGATCATGATGGCGGTCTTCGCGGGCTTCATCGGCTCCAGCGAGCAGATGATCAAGATGATCGGCTTCGCGCTCGCCATCGCCGTCTTCTTCGACGCGTTCGTGGTCCGGATGGCGATCGTGCCCGCGGTCCTCGCGCTGCTCGGCCGGCGCGCCTGGTGGCTGCCGCGCTGGCTGGACCGGCTCCTGCCGAACGTCGACGTGGAGGGCGAGGGGCTGCGCGAGCAGTTCGACGAGACGTCCCGCGGTGACGCCGGGGGCGAGCGCGAGCCGACCCGGGTCTGAGCCCTGCGGCCCAGGGCCTGTCGGAGCCCTGCGGCCCAGGGCGGGGCCCCCGGGAGCGCGCCTGGTCGAGCCGTGGATGAGCATTTGGGGCCGTGTCCGAGCGGAGCGCGGCCCCAAGGCGCCGGTCATCCGTGGGGGACGGGGGACCAGGGCGCAGGAAGAAGCCCCCGTGCGGACGGGGGCTTCTTCCTGCGCGTGCAGGTGCGTCGCGCGGGGCGTCAGGCGGGTGCCGCGTCGGGCGCGGGGCCGGCGCCCTCGTCGGTGTGCGTGCGGTGCAGAAAGCGGATCAGCGGCGCGCTGTCGAACTGCACCACCTCCACGCCCTCCTTCGAATGGACCTCCACGACCAGCTGCGTCCGCCCGCAGGGCCAGACACGGACACCGCCGCGCTCGGTGGGGGCGTGCAGCCCGCCCTCCAGCAGATCGCGGCCGAATGTCCATTCGTCGCCGCCGGGGAAGGCGACGTGGACGGTGCGCGGGTCCTTGTCGGCGTCGTACAGCAGGTCGACCGGGACGGCAGGGAGATCGGGGGTGTCGTTGACGAGCCAGGCATCTGTCTGTTCACGGATCACCGGGGGCATGGAACGACTCCTCCTGTGCGTACGGCTTCGCCATCCAATGTCCCATATTTTCCGCAAGCGGTGCGCTCGGCGGCTGTGACGAACTCGCTCTTGCGAAGGGTTTGCAACAAGGTCCTATCATTGAGCGGTTCACGACATCGTCCGCAGTGACGCAGGACCGCAGGGAGCGGAGCCCCCATGCATGTACCCGACGGATTCATCGACGCGCCCGTCTCCGCCGCCGCCGGAGTCGTCGCGGCCGGTGCGGTCGCCGTCAGCCTGCGGGGTGCCCGGCGCGAACTGGAAGAGCGCACCGCGCCGCTCGCCGGCCTCGTCGCCGCGTTCATCTTCGCCGTGCAGATGCTGAACTTCCCGGTCGCGGCGGGCACCAGCGGGCATCTGCTGGGCGGGGCGCTGGCGGCGATCCTGGTCGGGCCCTGTACCGGCGTGCTCTGCATCACCGTCGTCCTGCTCATGCAGGGCATCCTTTTCGCCGACGGCGGCCTCACCGCGCTCGGCGTGAACGTGCTCGTCATGGGCGTCACCACCGTCGTCGTCGCGTACGCGCTCTTCCGCGGGCTGTTCAAGGTGCTGCCGAAGACCCGCCGCTCCGTGACCGCCGCGTCCTTCGTCGCCGCCCTGGTCTCCGTACCGGCCGCGGCCTGCGCCTTCACGCTGATCTACTGGATCGGCGGCACCACAGACATCCCGATCGGCAAGGTCTTCACCGCGATGGTCGGGGTCCACGTCCTGATCGGCATCGGCGAGGCCGTGATCACCGCGCTGACCGTCGGCGCCGTCATCGCCGTCCGCCCCGACCTGGCCCACGGCGCCCGTGGGCTCACCTCCTCGCTCAAGCTCCGGGTCGACGGCGAACTCGTCGACGCCCCCGCCCGGCAGCCCGTCGCCCCGGTCGCCGCCCGCTCCCACCGGGGGATCTGGGCCACCGGCCTGGTCACCGCCCTCGTCCTGGCGGGCTTCGTCTCCTATTACGCCTCCGCCAGCCCCGACGGCCTGGAGAAGGTCGCCGCCGACCAGGGCATCGACAAGAAGACCGAGGAACACGCGGCCAAGGACTCCCCGCTCGCCGACTACGGCGTCAAGGACATCTCCGACGCCCGGATCTCCGGCGGCCTCGCCGGAGTGATCGGCGTCGGCGCCACGGTCGTGGTCGGCAGCGGAGTCTTCTACGCGGTCCGCCGCCGCCGTACGCACGCCGCCGACGACACCTCGCGCACCCGCGAAAAGGTCTGACATGGGCGCCGGCACTCCGTGGAAACCCACCACGCACAGCAACCACTCACGCCCCCGGCCCGGCCCGGCCCCGTACCCGGGTGCCGCAGGCCACGCACACAAGCTCTACCGGCACGGTCACTCGCCCGTCCACGACCTGCCGCCGCACTGCAAGATCGCCGCCGCCTTCTGCTTCGTCGTGGTCGTCGTCTCGACGCCGCGCGAGTCGGTATGGGCGTTCGGGCTGTACGCGGTGCTGCTCGGCGCGGTCACCGCGCTCGCCCGCATCCCGGCGGGCTTCCTGCTCAAGCGACTGCTCATCGAGGTGCCGTTCGTCGCGTTCGCGCTGCTCATGCCGTTCGTGGTGCCCGGCGAACAGACCCATGTCCTCGGCCTCTCCGTCAGCGTCCCCGGCCTCTGGGGCGCCTGGAACGTCCTCGCCAAGGGCACCCTCGGCGTCGCCGCGTCCGTACTCCTCGCCTCCACCACCGAACTGCGCTCGCTGCTGCTCGGCCTCCAGCGGCTGAAGCTGCCGCCGCTGCTCGTCCAGATCGCCTCCTTCATGATCCGGTACGGCGACGTGATCACCGACGAGATGCGCCGGATGCAGATCGCCCGCCGCTCCCGGGGCTTCGAGGCACGCGGCGTACGGCAGTGGGGCGTCCTGGCCAAGTCGGCGGGCGCGCTCTTCATCAGGTCGTACGAGCGCGGCGAACGCGTCCACCTCGCCATGGTCAGCCGCGGCTACGCCGGTTCCATGCCGGTCATCGACGAGGTGACGGCCTCCCGCGCCCAGTGGTCGTACGCCGCCGTACTCCCCGTGCTCGCCCTCGCAGTCTGTCTGCTGGGATGGACCCTATGAGTCAGCCCACCGCCCCCGCGCCGTCCCTGGAAGTCAGCGGCCTCGCCTACGCCTACCCCGACGGCCACCAGGCACTCTTCGGGGTCGACCTCACGGTCGGCCGGGGCGAGCGGGTCGCCCTGCTCGGCCCCAACGGCGCCGGCAAGACCACCCTCGTACTCCACCTCAACGGCATCCTCGACGCCGGAGCGGGCACCGTCCGGGTCGCGGGTCTCCCCGTCGAGAAGCGCAACCTCGCCGAGATCCGCCGCCGCGTCGGCATCGTCTTCCAGGACCCCGACGACCAGCTCTTCATGCCCACCGTCCGCGAGGACGTCGCCTTCGGCCCCGCCGCCTCCGGGCTGCGCGGCGCCGAACTGGAGGAACGCGTCACCGAGGCCCTGAAGCAGGTCGGCATGGAGGAGTACGCGGACCGGCCGCCGCACCACCTCTCCTTCGGCCAGCGCCGCCGCGTCGCCGTGGCCACCGTCCTCGCCATGCGGCCGGAGATCCTCGTCCTGGACGAGCCGTCCTCCAACCTGGACCCGGCCTCGCGGCGCGAACTCGCCGACATCCTGCGGTCCCTGGACGTCACCGTGCTCATGGTCACGCACGACCTGCCGTACGCCCTGGAACTCTGCCCGCGCGCGGTGATCCTCAGCGAGGGCGTCATCGCCGCCGACGACCGCACGCAGGACCTGCTCTGCGACGAGAAGCTGATGCGCACCCACCGCCTGGAGCTCCCCTTCGGTTTCGACCCGCGCTCGGTGACGCCGGACGTTCCGCGAGTGTGAGCATCTCGGCGACCGTGAACGGTCCGCGCCGGTGAAGCCGGTGAACATGAGGTGACCCGCCACACCTGCCACCCGCGCCGGGATGCACCATGGGGGGATGAGCGGGAGCGCAGGAGCAGGCGTGGACGTACGGGGCACGGTGGCGGCCGGATTCGAACCGGTCAGGGATGCCTTCATCCGTAACTTCGAGCAGCGGGGCGAACGCGGCGCGGCCGTCACGGTCTACCGGGACGGGCAGAAGGTCGTCGACCTCTGGGCCGGTACGAGAGACGTCGACGGCACCGAACCATGGGCCGTCGACACCGTGCAGGTCGTCCGCTCGGCGGGCAAGGGCATCGCCGCCGCCGTACCGCTGCTGCTGCACCAGCGCGGCCAGGTCGACCTCGACGCCCCGGTCGGCACGTACTGGCCAGAGTTCAAGGCGGCCGGCAAGGAACGCGTGCTCGTCCGGCACCTCCTGTCCCACCGGGCCGGGCTCCCCGCGCTCGACCGCCCGCTGAGCCCCTCCGAGGCGGCCGACGGGATCCTGGGCCCGCAGGCCGTCGCCGCCCAGTCGCCCCAGTGGGAACCCGGCACCGACCACGGCTACCACGCCCAGACCTACAGCTGGCTCATCGGCGAACTGGTGCGCCGGGTCACCGGCCGCACCGTCGGCCGCTGGATCGCCGAGGAGATCGCCCGCCCGCTCGGCCTGGACTTCTGGTTCGGCCTCCCGACGGACGAGGCACACCGGGTCGGCCGCATCGGGCCCGTCGAGCCGCCCGCCGCCCCGGGCAACGGCGGCACCCTGCGGGTGCGGCCCAAGCGGTCCGTCGCCGAGGCGTACCGCGACCCGCACTCCCTCACCCGCCGCGCCTTCGGCGCCATCGACCCGCTCCCCGACGAGAACGACCCCGGCTACCGGGCGGCCGAACTCCCCGCCTCCAACGGCATCGCCACCGCACGCGCGCTGGCCCGCTGCTACGCCGCGATGATCGGCCCGGTCGACGGGCACCGCCTGTTCGCCCCGGCCACCCTCACCCTCGCCCGCACCGAGGAGTCGGCGGGCCCGGACCGGGTCCTGGTCGTCAACACCCGGTTCGGCCTGGGCTACATGCTGCACGGCCCGGCGTCCCCGCTGCTCGCCCCCGGCTCGTTCGGCCACCCCGGCCGGGGCGGCTCGCTCGGCTTCGCCGACCCCGAATCCGGCATCGCGCTGGGCTATGTGACGAACGGTCTGCAGAAGGGAGTTACCGCCGATCCCCGTGCCCAGGCTTTGGTCAGGGCAGTACGGTCGGCGCTATGAATCCTTCTCACCCTGCTGGTTCACGGTTCGACGGATACGGCGTGCTCATCACCGGAGCGGGCCAGGGCATCGGCGCGGCCACGGCCCGCCGACTGGCCTCGGAGGGCGCGCGCGTCCTGGTCACCGACCTGGACGGGGACCGCGCCGAGCAGGCCGCCGCGGCGATACGCGAGACGGGCGGGGCCGCTGAGGCGCTGCCCTGCGACGTGGCCGACCGGGCGGCCGTCGAGGCGGCGGTGGCCCACGCGGTCGCCGCCTTCGGCTCTCTGGACGTGCTGGTCAACAACGCGTACTCCTGCACCAGGGACGTCCCGCTCTTCGAGGACGAGCCCGACGAGGCATGGCAGCGTGATCTGGACGTCACCCTCACCGGCCCCTACCGCTGCGCGCGGGCGGCCCTCCCGCACCTGGTGGCCTCCGGCCGGGGCGCGATCGTCAACATCGGCTCGGTCAACGGCGAACAGGGCTTCGGCAACCACGGTTACAGCGCAGCCAAGGCGGGGCTGGCCGGCTTCACCCGCACCCTCGCGGGCCACGCGGGACCGCGCGGCGTACGCGTCAATCTCGTCGCGCCCGGCACGGTCCGCACGGACGCCTGGGCGGGCCGGGACGCCGACCTCTCCCGGGTGAGCGGCCTCTACCCGCTCGGCCGGGTCGGCGAGCCGGAGGACATCGCGTCCGCCGTCGCCTTCCTCGCCTCGCGCGACGCGGCCTGGATCACGGGCACGACGCTGCGCGTGGACGGCGGGCTGACGGCGGTCAACTACGGCTTCCGGAACGCGGTTTCGGGGGAGTAGCCGCAGCCGGGCCCGGCGGGGCGAGCGGGTGCCGCCGGCGCTCAACTCGCGTGCAGCATCAGCCCGATGCCGACCACCATCAGCCCGGCGGCCGCGATGCGCGGCGCGCCGAACCGTTCTTTGAAGAACACCGTTCCTATGGCCGCCCCGACGATGATCGACGACTCCCGCAGGGCCGCGATCGGGGCCAGGGCGGCCCGTGTCTGGGCCCACAGGACGAGGCCGTACGCCGTCACCGACAGGACCGCGCCCAGCAGCCCGCGGGCGGCGTACGGCTTCAGCTGGTCCGCGAGTTCGCCCCGGCGTCGGTACAGCGCGTAGGCGGGGATGGCCAGTCCCTCCAGGATCATCAGCCAGGCGACGTAACCGAGCGAGCTGCCGGAGGCACGTACCCCGACACCGTCCACCGTGGTGTACCCGGCGATGGCCAGACCGGTCGCGAGGGCGGCCAGCAGGGCCGGCCAGTCGGGGCGCCTGCCGGAGCCCCGGATGCCCCAGAGGGCCAGCCCGACGAGCCCCGCCGAGGCCACCGCGACCCCGGCGGTGGCCCAGCCGTCCGGGCGCTCGCCGACGAAGACCGCGGCGAGGACCGTCACCACCAGCGGCGCCGTGCCCCGGGCGATCGGGTACATCTGCCCGAAGTCGCCCAGGGTGAACGAGCGCATCAGCAGCATCATGTACGCCACATGGAGCCCGGCCGAGACCAGCAGATACGGCCAGGCCCCGGCGGCCGGGAACGGAACGAAGCAGGCGCCGACCGCGCCGATCAGCACCCCGCCGCCGGAGATCAGGGTGAAGGAGAGGAGCTGGTCCTTGATCGCGTGCGCGATCGCGTTCCAACTGGCGTGCGTGACCGCCGCGATCAGGACCGCGAACGCGACCAGCGGTGTCACTTCGACTGCTCGCGCACGTCCACCACGGTTCCGCCGGCGTGCCCGATCAGCGACTTGGGGTCGAGCGGGCGGACCTCGACATCGAGTCCCAACTCCCGGAGGGCCTCGGCGAATCGGGGGTGGGCTTCGGCGGCAGAGGTGGCATCGGAAGTGCTCATGCCCCGCATGCTAAGGGCTGTCCCGTAATCCCCGGCGGGCGCGCGACGGGGTTCCACGCGGGCGGCGTCTCACGACCCCGCGCGGAGTACCGCCGCGACCACCGGGCCCGCCGCGTCGCCGCCGTGGCCGCCGGACTGGACCACCGCGGCGGCGGCCAGGTCGTTGCTGAAGCCGGTGAACCAACTGTTGGATGTGGCCTGGCCGTCCACCTCCGCCGAGCCGGTCTTGGCGCCCTTGTCGCCGCCTACCGAGGCCATCGCGGCCTTGCCGGTGCCCCAACTCGCCGTCTGGCGCATCATGTTGGTGAGCTGCTGGGAGACGTACCCGGGCAGTGAACGGGAGGCGGTGGCGATCGGCCGGCCGTCGAGTCCGCGGTCCACGAGGATCGGCTGGTGGAAGGTGCCGGTTTTCGCGGTGGCGGTGATGGAGGCCATGTTGAGGGCGTTCATCTGGACCGTGCCCTGGCCGATGTACTGCGCGGCCGCCTCGCCCTGGGTCTCCTCGGGCACGCTGCCGTCGAAGGAGACGACGCCGGTCTGCCAGTCCAGGCCGATCCCGAAGACGTCGCGGGCCTCCTTGGCGAGCGCCGCGTCGTCCTTGGTGTCGTCGATCAGCTTGATGAAGGCCGTGTTGCAGGACCGGGCGAAGCTGGTCGTCAGGGTGCCGTCCGGAATGGAGAAGTCGTCCAGGTTCTTGAAGGTGCGGCCGTAGTACGTCGCGGTCGGCGGGCACTCGATCTGCCGGTCGGCGGAGGCGAGTCCCTTCTCGATCAGCATCGCCGCCGTCACGATCTTCATCGTCGAACCGGGCGCCTGCTTGCCCTGCATCGCCGCGTTGAAGCCGGTGGCCGGGTTGTTGGCGACCGCGCGGATCGCGCCGGTGGACGGCTGGACCGCCACCACCGAGGCCTGGCTGAACTTCTTCACGGCCACCTCGGCCGCTGCCTGCGCGTCGGCGTCCAGGGTGGTCTGCAGCTTGCCCGGTGTGCCCTTGGTGAGAGTCAGCAGGGTCCTGTCCGGGCTGCCCGCGTCCGCGTTCTCGATCCAGGTCTCGATGCCGGCGGTGCCGCCGGCCTTCTGGCCGTACTTCTCGCGCAGGGCGTCCAGGATCGAGCCGAGCGAGGGGTACTTCTCCTTGGTGAGGGCCCTGCCGTTGCGGTCGACGGCCTCGATCGACGGGGCCGCCGCCTCGCCCGTCCTGAGCGAGGCACCGTCCGTCAGGTCCGGATGGAGCACGGCGGGGGACCAGTCCACCAGCGGCCTGCCGGTGGTCAGTCCGCGCACCACGGTCAGCTCGGAGGAGTACGACCAGGGCTTGGACGTGCCCTCGAAGGAGATGGTCGCCTTCACCGTGAACGGCACCTTCGAGCCGACGGCGGGGCCCGGGGTGATCACCGCCTTGGTGACATGGGCGTTCTCGCGGTAACCGGTGAGGGCCGGACCGGCCTCGGCCGCGTTGTTGGTGAGCTGGGACGCGGTGTCCGGGTCGCCGCTCGCCCAGGCCTTCAGGAACTTCTTCGACGCGTCGTCGATCTCCGCCTCGGTGACCGGGCCGGTCCTCACCTCGGCGGAGGTGGACTTGCTGTCCGTGCCTCCGCCTCCGCCGCCGCCCAGTCCGTCCAGGATGTTGTACGCCCCGTAGCCCACCCCGCCGGCCACGACCGCGAACACCCCGCCGACTATCGCAACCTTCGCTCCACTGCGCATCGTTGCAGTCCCCTCCCCAGGAGCCCCCTTGAACGTGTTCAAGGGGATGCTGCCGGGCACCCTACGGGACGGTGGCGAGGGCCGGGACGGTTGTTATCGGAACGCGATATGTGTGGCGTGGGCACGTTGTTCCGGACACACCCGGACGACGCGCTCCCGTCAGATCCAGGTGTCCAGCCACATCCGGTCGCGCCACGCCTCGTCGGGGATGGGGGTGCCCGTGAAGATCGGCCAGAAGTAGATGAAGTTCCAGATGATCAGCAGGACCAGGACGCCCGCCGCGATCGCGCCCAGCGTCCGTCTGCGCTCCCCCGAGGGATCGCCGGTCGCCAGGCCCAGCTCGTGTTTCGGCCCCGTCCCGGCTGCCGGGCCCAGCATCGCGCCGATCATCATCGTCACCGCCAGACACAGGAACGGCACGAACACGACCGCGTAGAAGAGGAAGATCGTCCGCTCCTGGTAGAAGAACCAGGGCAGCCAGCCCGCCGCCACACCGCAGGCGATCGCGCCCGCCCGCCAGTCGCGCCGGAAGAACCACCGCCACAGCACGTACACCAGGGCGAAGCACGCCGCCCACCACAGCAGCGGCGTCCCGATCGCCAGCACCTCGCGCGCGCACTTGCCGGTCTCCGACCCCTCGCAGCCCGACTGCTCCTCCCAGAAGTACGAGACGGGCCGGCCGAGCACGATCCAGCTCCAGGGATTGGACTCGTACGTGTGGCCGGAGGTCAGGCTCACATGGAATTCGTAGACCTGGTACTCGTAGTGCCACAGGCTGCGCAGCCAGTCCGGCAGCCAGGTCCAGTTGCCGCCCTGGCCGTCGGTCTGCGCCCAGTCGCGGTAGTAGCCCTTGCCGGTGACGATCCAGCCGGTCCAGGAGGCCACATACGTGAGGATCGCGACCGGGACCGTCGACACGAAGGCCGGCACCAGATCCCGCTTCAGCACCGCCAGATACGGACGCACCGCGCCCGCGGTGCGTCGCGCGCCCACATCCCACGCCACCGTCATCAGCCCGAACGCGGCCAGGATGTACAGGCCGTTCCACTTGGTGGCGAAGGCCAGCCCCAGCATCAGGCCCGCGGTGATCCGCCACGGACGCCAGCCGAGCCGCAGTTTCTCCGCGATCTCCGCGTCGGGACGCAGCACCCCCTCCTCGTCGACCGGCAGCGCCGCGGCGAATCTGCGCCGCGCCCAGTCGCGGTCGATGAGGAGCGCGCCGAACGCCGCCACCACGAAGAACATCAGCACCAGGTCGAGCAGCGCGGCGCGGCTCATCACGAAGTGCAGACCGTCGACGGCGAGCAGGGTGCCCGCCAGGCAGCCCAGGAACGTCGAGCGGAACAGCCGCCGGCCGATCCGGCACAGCATCAGCACCGACAGCGTGCCGAGCACCGCCACCATGAACCGCCAGCCGAACGGCGTGAACCCGAAGAGGAGCTCACCGAGCCCGATGATCCACTTGCCGACCGGCGGGTGCACCACATAGCCCGGGTCCACCGGGACGTCCACCTGCGACGGGTCCGCGAGGATCAGCTTGTCGACGTCCTTGGGCCAGTCGCCCTCGTAACCCTGGTTGATCAGGGCCCAGGCGTCCTTGGCGTAGTACGTCTCGTCGAATATCAGCGCGTCCGGGCTGCCCAGACTCCAGAACCGCAGCACCCCGGCGATCAGCGCCACCAGCAGCGGACCGCCCCAGGCCGACCACCGCACCAGCCGCTCGGCCATCGGTGGGGAGATTCCGAGCACCGCCCACAGCTGGGTGCCGGGCCGGGTGTACGGCGGGACGAGCCGCTCGCGCAGCCCGATCACGGGCCGCGGTGAATGGCCGAAGCGGCGCAGCCGCCGCTGCCAGGGGGTCAGTTCTTCGCCGTGCGGTTCCCCGGCGTCTTGGCCCTGCCGGGCTTCGGGCGCAGTACTCGTCACCGCGCCATCGTAGGGAACGCATCTGTGCGAACGCTGCCGCCCGTGCTGGGAGGATGGCTCTTGTGACTGGAACGACTGGAACGCTGGTACTCGCAGGAACCCCCATCGGCGACGTGGCGGACGCCCCACCGCGTCTCGCCGCCGAGCTGGAGACGGCGGACGTCGTCGCCGCCGAGGACACCCGGCGGCTGCGCCGCCTCACCCAGGCGCTCGGCATCCACACCACGGGCCGGGTCGTCTCCTACTTCGAGGGCAACGAGTCGGCCCGTACGCCCGAACTCATCGAGGCACTGACCGGCGGCGCCCGCGTTCTGCTGGTCACGGACGCCGGGATGCCGTCCGTCTCCGACCCGGGCTACCGGCTGGTGGCCGCCGCCGTGGAGAAGGACATCAAGGTCACCGCGGTGCCCGGCCCGTCCGCGGTGCTGACGGCGCTCGCGCTGTCCGCGCTGCCCGTCGACCGCTTCTGCTTCGAGGGCTTCCTGCCCCGCAAGGCGGGCGAACGGCTCGGCCGGCTGCGCGAGGTGGCCGACGAGCGCCGCACCATGGTCTTCTTCGAGGCCCCGCACCGGCTCGACGACACCCTCGCCGCGATGGCCGAGGTCTTCGGTGCCGACCGCAGGGCCGCCGTGTGCCGGGAACTGACCAAGACGTACGAGGAAGTGAAGCGCGGCCCGCTGGGCGAGCTGGCGGCCTGGGCGGCCGAAGGGGTACGCGGCGAGATCACCGTCGTCGTCGAGGGCGCGGCCGAATCCGGGCCCGAGGAACTGGACGCCGAGGAGCTGGTGCGCAGGGTGCGGGTGCGCGAGGAGGCGGGGGAGCGGCGCAAGGAGGCGATCGCCGCCGTGGCCGCCGACGCGGGGCTGCCCAAGCGCGAGGTGTTCGACGCGGTCGTCGCGGCAAAGAACGCGGCGCGAACCGGTCCTGCGGAAGGCAAAGAACTGTCGTAAAAAGCAAAGCGATAGCCGCGTACCGGGCCTTTCTGTCACGCGCAGGCCAAAAGCGCTCCAACAGTCGGCAGGGCCCGATGCGTTCATGCCGGTAAAAGGCGTCCACTGAGTCAGGGACGCATTCTCCGGAGCGCTTGCCCGGAGTGCCTGTCCGAAGGACAAAGGAGCGGGCATGAGCGAGATCGCAGCAGCCACCGCACACGAGGCGTATGCCTTCGCCTGCATGAGGTGCGGACACGGCTGGGAACAGGCCTACGAGATAGAGCACCACGTCGACGGTTCCAACAACGCCTTCGTCATCTACAAGGCGGACGGGGAGCGGGTTCCCTCTCCCCTTTCCAGGCCCAGTTGCGCGAACTGCGGCGGACACGTGGTCCGGATCATGCGGGCCGGCCAGGTCTCGACCGTCCAGCGGCTGCTCCGTGGCCCCCGGCCGGCCCGGGCGGCGATCCAGGACGACGAGGCCGTGGCCGCCGCGCCCGCGGGCACCGGGCACCACTGGCACCTGTCCGACCTGCTGCACCCCTTCCACCGGAGGTAGGGCCCGTCCGGCGGATCATGGCCGGGGGCGCGGCGTCCGGCACGGCGCCTCGCGGCGTTGCCGAAACGTCCGAATAGCTCCGCTATTAAGACGCTCCGGCGCCTTGCGATGCACCGCACCGGACGCCGCGCCCTGTCCGACCCTGATCCGCCGGACAGGCCCTAGCCCCGCCGGTCCCACCGCGGGCGGGCACACCGGCGCGCCCTACGATCGTTCTCATGAGCCGTACCGAAGCCCCGCCGCTGCCCGAACCCCTCCGGGTACCGGTCGCCGATTCGCACACCCACCTGGACATGCAGGACGCGACCGTCGAGGAGGGCCTGGCCAGGGCCGCGGCGGTCAATGTGACCACCGTGATCCAGGTGGGGTGCGACGTGTCCGGCTCGCGCTGGGCCGCCGAGATGGCCGGTACGCACGCGAACGTGCACGCGGCGGTCGCCCTGCACCCCAACGAGGCACCGCGCATCGTGCACGGCGATCCCGACGGCACCGCACGCCAGGGGGCGCGCGAAGGGGGCGGCCGGGCGGCGCTGCACGAGGCACTCGCCCAGATCGACGCGCTGGCGGCGCTCGACCACGTACGCGGCGTCGGCGAGACCGGGCTGGACTACTTCCGCACCGGCCCCGAGGGCATCGCCGCCCAGGAGGAGTCCTTCCGGGCCCACATCGAGATCGCCAAACGGCACGGCAAGGCACTGGTCATCCACGACCGTGAGGCGCACGCGGACGTGCTGCGCGTCCTCGCCGACGCGGGCGCCCCCGACCGGACCGTGTTCCACTGCTACTCCGGCGACGCCGACATGGCCCGGATCTGCGCGGACGCCGGGTACTTCATGTCCTTCGCGGGCAATGTCACCTTCAAGAACGCCCGGCCGCTGCGTGACGCCCTGGCCGTCGCCCCGACGGAGCTGGTCCTGGTCGAGACGGACGCGCCGTTCCTGACGCCCGCCCCGTACCGGGGGCGGCCCAACGCTCCGTATCTCATCCCCGTCACGCTGCGTGCGATGGCCGAGGTGAAGGGGATCGACGAGGACACCCTGGCGGCGGCGATCGCGGACAACACGGCACGCGCCTTCGACTACTGAGCGGCCGGGCGGCGGGCTGCCGAGCGGCCGGGCGGCGGGCACGGACCGCGAGGGCCCTTACGCTTTACAGGTGAGCACCACTGAGCCCGATGCCCTCCTGGGCCCCGCAGACATCCGCGAGCTGGCCGCCGCGCTGGGCGTACGCCCGACCAAGCAGCGCGGCCAGAACTTCGTCATCGACGCCAATACGGTCCGCCGGATCGTACGGACGGCGGAGGTCCGCCCGGACGACGTCGTCGTCGAAGTCGGCCCCGGGCTCGGCTCGTTGACCCTGGCGCTGCTGGAGGCGGCGGACCGGGTCGTCGCCGTCGAGATCGACGACGTGCTGGCGGGCGCGCTGCCGTCGACCGTCGCCGCCCGGATGCCGGGGCGCGCCGACCGGTTCGCCCTGGTGCACTCCGACGCGATGCTGGTCCGGGAGCTGCCCGGCCCGGCGCCCACCGCGCTGGTCGCGAACCTGCCGTACAACGTCGCCGTGCCGGTCCTGCTGACCATGCTGGAGCGCTTCCCGTCCATCGAGCGCACCCTCGTCATGGTCCAGGCCGAGGTCGCCGACCGGCTCGCCGCCCGGCCGGGCAACAAGGTCTACGGCGTGCCGTCGGTGAAGGCCAACTGGTACGCGGACGTCAAGCGGGCCGGCTCCATCGGCCGCAACGTCTTCTGGCCCGCCCCGAACGTCGACTCCGGACTGGTGTCCCTGGTCCGGCGCACCGAGCCGATCGCGACGAAGGCGAGCCGGGCCGAGGTCTTCGCGGTCGTCGACGCCGCCTTCGCACAGCGCCGCAAGACCTTGCGGGCGGCCCTGGCCGGCTGGGCGGGCTCCGCGCCCGCCGCCGAGGCGGCCCTGGTCGGGGCCGGGATCTCGCCGCAGGCCCGCGGCGAGTCGCTGACGGTCGAGGAGTTCGCCGCCATCGCCGAGCACAAGCCCTCCGGGGCTGCCGGGAACGAGCCCTCCGTGGCTGCCGACAACGAGCCCTCCAGGAGTGGCGAGTGAGCGTCACCGTCCGCGTACCCGCCAAGGTCAACGTCCAGCTCGCGGTCGGCGCCGCGCGCCCCGACGGCTTCCACGACCTGGCCAATGTCTTCCTCGCCGTCGGCCTGTACGACGAGGTCACCGTCACCCCCGCCGACGGACTGCGGATCACCTGCTCGGGCCCCGACGCCGCCCAGGTCCCGCTGGACGCGACGAACCTTGCCGCCCGCGCCGCGATCGCGCTGGCCGAGCGGCACGGCATCGCACCCGATGTGCACATCCACATCGCCAAGGACATCCCCGTCGCGGGCGGCATGGCGGGCGGCAGTGCCGACGGCGCGGCCGCGCTGCTGGCCTGCGACGCCCTCTGGTCCACCGGCGCCGGCCGGGACGAGCTGCTCGCCATCTGCGCCCAGCTGGGCAGCGACGTCCCGTTCAGCCTGGTCGGCGGCGCCGCCCTCGGCACCGGACGCGGGGAGCGACTGACCCCGATCGATGTCGGCGGCACCTTCCACTGGGTCTTCGCGGTCGCCGACGGCGGGCTCTCCACCCCGGCCGTCTACGGCGAGTTCGACCGGCTCACGGCGGGCACCGACGTCCCCGAGCCGGAGGCCTCCCCGGCGCTCCTCGACGCCCTGCGCACCGGCGATGCCACCGCGCTCGCCGGGGCGCTCACCAACGACCTCCAGCCCGCCGCGCTCTCCCTGCGCCCCTCGCTCGCCGACACCCTCGCCGCAGGCACCGCGGCCGGTGCCCTGGCGGCCCTGGTCTCGGGCTCCGGGCCGACCACCGCGTTCCTGGTGGCGGACGCGGAGTCGGCGCGGAAGGTGGCCGAGGCCCTGCTCACCTCGGGCACCTGCCGGAACGCGCGGACCGCTCTCTCCCCGGCACCGGGCGCGACGATTCAGCGGCCGTAGTGGTAGCGGCAGGAGACGATGCGTACCTCGTCCTCGACCACGCGGTAGATGAGCCGGTGTTCCTCGCTGATCCTGCGGGACCAGTAGCCATGGAAGCCGTGCCGCAGGGGCTCGGGTTTGCCGATGCCCTCGTTCCCGTTGCGGGCGACGTCCTGGATCAAGGCGTTGATCCGCTTGAGGACCTTCCGGTCCTGGGTCTGCCACCACACGTAGTCCGCCCATGCGGACTCGTGCCAGATGAACTTCATTCGAGCAGCTCCCGTACCTCGCCGCCACCGTTCTCCAGATCGTCGATCGCCGCCAGGACGCGACGCGCGTTCTCGGGGCTGCGGTACAGGTAGGCCGTCTCCTTCAGGGACTCGTACTCGTCGAGAGCCACGATCACCACGGGCTCGTGGCCGGCGCGCGTCACTATGACTTCTTCGCGGTCGTTGACGACGGCACTCAAGGTCTCCGCGTACTTGGCGCGCGATTCCGTGTAGGTCATGGTTCGCATACTCGCCTCCCGGCGTGAGTCCATGTACAGGAAGTTGTACGTACAGAAAAATGTACGTACGGGACGTACGGGAAGCAAGGCCGCCAGGGGAATCCAGCCCCCGGGCCCCGTACCCTGGGAAGCCGATCGATCCTTCCGGGCAGGAGTGAAATGGCCGTCAATCTGGTCAATGTCGAGCAGGTCAGCAAGGTGTACGGCACCCGTGCCCTGCTCGACGGAGTGTCCCTCGGGGTGTCCGAGGGAGACCGGATCGGTGTCGTGGGCCGCAACGGCGACGGCAAGACGACGCTCATCCGGATGCTCGCCCGGCTGGAGGATGCGGACAGCGGACGCGTCACCCACAGCGGCGGACTGCGGCTCGGCGTCCTCACCCAGCACGACTCGCTCGACCCGCAGGCGACCATTCGCCACGAGGTGATCGGCGACCTCGCCGACCACGAGTGGGCGGGCAGCGCCAAGATCCGCGATGTGCTCACGGGGCTCTTCGGCGGGCTCGCCCTGCCCGGCTTCGAGCACGGCCTGGACACCGTCATCGCCCCGCTCTCCGGCGGTGAGCGGCGCCGGATCGCGCTGGCCAAGCTGCTCATCGCCGAGCAGGACCTCATCGTCCTCGACGAGCCGACCAACCACCTCGACGTCGAGGGCATCTCCTGGCTGGCCCGCCATCTGCAGGCCCGCCGCTCCGCGCTCGTCTGCGTCACCCACGACCGCTGGTTCCTCGACCAGGTCTGCACGCGCATGTGGGACGTCCAGCGCGGCACGGTCCACGAGTACGAGGGCGGCTACAGCGACTACGTCTTCGCACGGGCCGAGCGGGAGCGGATCGCCGCGACCGAGGAGGCCAAGCGGCAGAACCTGATGCGCAAGGAGCTGGCCTGGCTGCGTCGCGGCGCCCCCGCCCGCACCTCCAAGCCGCGCTACCGCATCGAGGCGGCCAACGAGCTGATCGCCGACGTGCCGCCGCCGCGCGACACCAGCGAGCTGATGAAGTTCGCCAACGCCCGGCTCGGCAAGACCGTCTTCGACCTGGAGGACGTGACCGTCCAGGCCGGCAGCAAGACGCTGCTCACCCACCTCACCTGGCAGCTCGGCCCCGGCGACCGGATCGGCCTGGTCGGGGTCAACGGCGCGGGCAAGACCTCGCTGCTGCGGACCCTCGCCGAGGCGGCCCGCACCCAGGGCGACGCACAGCCCGCCGCCGGGAAGGTCGTCGTCGGCAAGACCGTCAAGCTGGCCTACCTCTCCCAGGAGGTCCACGAGCTGGACCCGAACCTGCGAGTGCTCGAAGCGGTGCAGCAGGTACGGGACCGGGTCGACCTCGGCAAGGGCCGCGAGATGACCGCGGGCCAGCTCTGCGAGCAGTTCGGCTTCTCGAAGGACAAGCAGTGGACCCCGGTCGGCGACCTCTCGGGCGGTGAGCGGCGCCGGCTCCAGATCCTGCGCCTGCTGATGGACGAGCCGAACGTCCTCTTCCTCGACGAGCCCACCAACGACCTCGACATCGAGACCCTGACCCAGCTGGAGGACCTCCTCGACGGCTGGCCCGGTTCGATGGTCGTGATCTCCCACGACCGGTTCTTCATCGAGCGGACCACGGACCGGGTGATGGCGCTGCTCGGCGACCGCACGCTGCGGATGCTGCCGCGCGGGATCGACGAGTACCTGGAGCGCCGGCAGCGGATGGAGGAGGCGGCCACACCCTCCGCCGCACCCGCCCCGGCCAAGGAGACGGCCGCACCGGCCGCGGCGCTCTCCCCGCAGGCCGCCCGCGCGGCGAAGAAGGAGCTCCAGAAGGTCGAGCGGCAGCTCGACAAGATCTCCACCCGCGAGACCACGCTGCACGCACAGATCGCGGAGCACGCCACGGACTTCGAGAAGGTGGCCAAGCTCGACGCCGAGCTGCGCGAACTGGTCGCCGAGCGGGACGAGTTGGAGATGCGCTGGCTGGAACTGGCCGAGGACGCCTGACTGTTACCCTGCGTCAGGTGTGACGGCTGGGGCTCGTGGGGCGGGTGATAGAAAGAAACCTTGCCCGGCGCAGAAGCCGGATCCGTCTGCACGAAGGGGGACGTGCTGATGACCCAGCCGCCCGGCCAGCAACCGCCGCAGGGAGGCTTCGGGGCTCCGTACGATCCGCCGCCGGGGTCGGTTCAGCCGTCGTCGTCGCCACCACCACCTCCCGGATACGGCTCCGTGCCGCCGCCCGCTCAGGCCGCAGGTCCGTACGGCGCGCCCGCGCAGCCCGGTCCGTACGGTGCCCAGCAGCCGGGTCCGTACGGTGCGCCCGCGCAGCCCGGCCCGTACGGCCATCCGGGGCAGCCGCAGCCCGGATACGGCTACCCGCAGCAGCAGTCGCGGCAGCAGCCTCCGCAGCCCGGTGGCGGAGGGTTCTTCCGGCGCAGGCGCGGTGCGGTCATCGCTGCCGCGCTCGCGGTGGTGCTGCTGGCCGGCGGTGGCATCTGGTTCGTCACGAGCGGGGGCGACGACGGGGCGAAGCCCACGGTGAAGGAGAGCACCGACCCCGTGCCGGACTCCGGCGGCGGGGGCGGCGGCAAGGGCCAGGACCAGGACCAGGGCACGCACGACCTCCGTGCGGAGGCCGACGCGATCAACGCCAAGCGCAAGCCGGGCGAGGCGAAGGTCCTCTGGCTCCAGCAGGGCGGCGTCGACCTGCCGCTCAACGGCTCGAACGTATACGGCCCCTGGATCGTCGGTGACACCATCGTCAAGGCCATGTACCACACGGTCTCCGGCTACTCGGTCACCGACGGCGGCCAGAAGTGGAGCCTGCGTATGCCGGCGGAACTCTGCGCGGCGCCCTCGCAGGCCACCGCCGACGGCAAGATCGTCCTCGGGGTCAAGTCCGGCAACGGGGACCAGGCGTCCTGCGAAGCGCTCCAGATGGTCGACCTCACGACCGGCAAGGCCGGCTGGCACAAGACGTACGAGCGCCACGGTCTCTGGGACGGGCTCTCCCATGTCGCGATGGCGATCAACGGCGATACCGTGACCGTGGGGCGCACCACCAGGACGGATGCCTACCGGGTCAGTGACGGGAAGGTGCTCTGGGGCGAACTGCCGGGGAACTGCCAGCCGTTCGGCTTCGCCAGTGGCCCGCAGGGGATCGCCGCGGCCAGCTGCCAGACGGCGGCCGACGACCACAAGGAACAGCTGGTGGAGCGGATCGACCCGGTCAGCGGGAAGGTCCTGTGGAAGTACAAGGTCAAGAAGGGCTGGCAGGTCGCGCAGTTCTACTCGGCGAGCCCACCGGTCGTCTCGCTGAAGCAGGACGACAAGTGGGCCATCCTCGTGCTCAACGAGAACGGCACCTACCGCTCCCAACTGATCGGTGGCACCGAGGACTACGTGACGGAGTGCGACGACGAACTCCTCACCGACGGTCAGAGTCTCGACAACTGCCTCGGCGTGACGGCCGACGACCGGGCGGTCTACCTCGCGACGAAGCCCGCCCCGGTGGCCGGCTATCTCACCAACAAGGTCGTGGCCTTCGACCTGAACACCGGTCGGACCAAGTGGAAGGCGGCGGCGCCGCCCCGTCAGACCCTGATGCCGATGCGGGTGGAGGGCGGCAGGCTGCTGATGTATCTGACGGCGGAGAAGGACAGGGGCGGCGGTATCGCGTCCCTCCCGCCGACGGGTGGTACGCCGCAGATGGTGCTGCGGCACCCGGCGGCGGCCGACTTGGTCGAAAGGGGCTTCTCCCGCTCCCGGGTCGCCTATGAGAACGGGCGCTGTTTCCTTGTGCAGTCGAGCATCAGCGGGATCGACGACGAGGAGGAGAAGTCGATGAAGTCGATCGTGGGCTTCGGCAGCTGACGGGTACTGAGGCGTAACGCGGCATCACAGGCCGGTTCGCCCTTGGGAACGGGGGGTGGACCGGCCCGGTGCCCGGGAAGTTGCGGGTGGTACAAAGAAGCCCCGCTCGACTGACGTAACGCCGCGGAATCCATGCCCGATCCGCTCCTTCCCTTGGAGCTCAGGGGAGTTGTCGGCCCCTTCCGGCTTCGCGGGATCGCGGGGGAGAACGGACCGGGCACCGGACCGCACGAAGGGGGACGTGCTGATGACCCAGCCGCCCGGCCAGCAACCGCCGCAGGGAGGCTTCGGGGCTCCGTACGATCCGCCGCCGGGTCCGTACGGGCCGCCGAACCAGCCGTCGGGCCAGGCTGCCGGTCCGTACGGCGCCCAGCAACCGGGTCCCTACGGGCCGCCGCCTGCCCAGCCCGGTCCGTACAACGTGCCCACGCGGCCCGGTCCGTACAACGCACCGACCCAGCCCGGTCCGTACAACGTACCCACGCAGCCCGGTCCGTACGGCGTGCCGTCGCCACCGCAGTCCGGTGGCCCCGCGGGCGGCAGAGGTGGCGGAGGGTTCTTCCGGGGCAGGCGCGGGGCGGTCATCGGTGCCGTACTCGCGGTGGCGCTGCTGGCCGGCGGCGGGGTCTGGCTGGCCACGAGCGGGGACGATTCCGAGCCCGCGGCGAAGAAGAGCGCCGGCCCCGAGCCGGGCGCCTCCGCCACCGGCAAGCCCGAGGGCAAGGAGAAGGACCCGGGGCCGAGCGACCTGCGTGCGGAGGCCGACGGGATCAACACCCTGCGGGACCCGGGCGAGGCCAAGGTCCTCTGGCTCCAGGAGGGCGGCGTCGACCTGCCCCGCAGCGGCGCGAGCGTGTACGGCCCCTGGTTCGTCGGCGACACCGTAGTCAAGGCGATGTTCCACACCGTCTCCGGCTATTCGGTCGCCGACGGCAGCGAGAAGTGGAGCCTGCGCCTGCCCGGCAAACTGTGCGGGGCCCCCTCGCAGGCCACCGCCGACGGCAAGATCGTCTTCGGGGTCGAGAGCGGCAGCGGCAACAAGGCGCAGTGCAACGGGCTCCAGATGGCCGACCTCACGACCGGCAAGGCCGGCTGGTACAAGACGTACAAGCGGCAGGGCGCCTGGGACCTGCTCTCCTACCCCGCGATGGCGATCAACGGCGACACCGTGACCGTCGGGCGCAAGACCAGGACGGACGCCTTCCGGGTCAGTGACGGAAAGGTGCTCTTCGGGGAACTGCCGGGGAACTGCCAGCCGTTCGGCTTCGCGAGCGGTCCCGTGGCGATCGCCGCGGCCAGCTGTCAGACGGCGGCCGACGACCACAAGGAACAGCTGGTGGAGCGGATCGACCCGGTCAGCGGGAAGGTCCTGTGGAAGTACAAGGTCAAGAAGGGCTGGGAGGTCTCGCAGATCTACTCGGTCAGCCCGCTGGTCGTCTCCCTGAAGAAGGAGCGCTCCTGGGGCATCGTCACGCTCAACGCGAACGGCACCTACCGTTCCCAGCTGGTCGGCGGCAACGAGAACTACCGGGTGGAGTGCGACACCGATCTCATCGTCGGCGGCGGGAACCTCGACAACTGCCTCGGGGTGACGGCCGACGACCGGACGGTCTACCTGGCGACCGAGGCCACCAAGTCCGGTTCCGGCCCCACCAACAAGGTCGTGGCCTTCGACCTGAACACCGGCAGGACCAAGTGGAAGGCCGCGGCCCCGGCCGGGCAGACCATGATGCCGATGCGGGTGGAGGGCGGCCGGCTGCTGCTGTTCGTCGAGTCGTCGCTGCACCAGGCCGGCGCCATCGCCTCGCTGCCGTCGGCCGGTGGCACACCGCAGCTGCTGCTGCGGCACCCGGACGGTGGGGTGCGGACCGAGCGCTCTCTCTTCCAGCCCCGGGTCGCCTATGTCAACGGCCGTTCTCTCCTGATGAGTACGAGCATCATCGGGGTCGAGAGCGAGGACGAGAAGCGGGCCAAGTCGATGGAGATGTTCGGCAACTGACGGATACCGAGGCGTAACGGAGGCATCACGGGCCGGTTCTCCCTTGGGAACAGGGGGTGGACCGGCCCGGTGCCCTGGGTGTTGCGGGTGGTACAAAGAAGCCCCGCTCGACTGACGTAACGCTGCGGGATTCATGCCCGATTCGCTCCTTTCCGGGGAGTTCAGGGGGGTCTAATCCCCGTGGTGCTCCGCGGAATCGCGGGGGAGAACGGACCGGGCACCGGACCGCACGAAGGGGGGACGTGCTGATGACCCAGCCGCCCAGCCAGCCACCGCCGCAGGGAGGCTTCGGCGCGCCGCAGGAACCGCCGCCGGGCAGTCCTCAGCCGCCCCAGGGCCCGCCGCAGACCCCGCCGCCCGCCCAGCCGGGCTACGGCTACCCGCAGGCCCCGGGCCAGGCCCCCGGTCACGGCTACCCGCAGCAGCCGGGCCCCTATGCCCAGCAGCCCGGCCCGTACGGGCAGCAGCCGGGCCCGTATGCCCAGCAGCCCGGCCCGTACGGGCAGCAGCCGGGTCCGTACGGTCAGCAGCCCGGTTACGGCTACCCGCAGCAGCAGTACCCCGGCGCACCGGCCCCCGGCGGTCCGGGCGGCGGCTCCTCCAAGCGCAAGCCCGCGGTCATCATCGGTGCCGCGGCCGCCGCGCTCCTGGTGATCGGCGGCGGCGTCTTCGTCGCCACGAGCGGGGGCGGCGACGAGAAGCCGGTCGCGAAGGAGAGCGGGGACGCCGAGCCGAGCGTCTCACCCTCCGTCAACGAGGGTGACGGCAACGGCGACGGCGAGGGCCGCGGCGCCGACGGCGACCTCAACGCCGGGCGCAAGGCCGGCGAGGCGAAGGTCCTCTGGCTGCAGAAGAACGACATCGACCTGCCGCGCAACGGCTCCGACGTGTACGGCCCCTGGGTGGTCGGCGACACGATCGTCAAGGGCATGTACCGCTCGCTCTCCGGCTACTCGGTGGCCGACGGCAAGCAGAAGTGGACCCTCAAGCTGCCCGCCGACCTGTGTGCGGCGCCCTCGCAGACCACGGACAACGGCAAGATCGTCATCGGGGTCAAGAACGGCACCACCGACAAGGCGGACTGCGCGGATCTCCAGATGATCGACCTCACCACCGGCAAGGCCGGCTGGAAGAAGGCGATCAAGCAGAACGGCACCTGGGACTTTCTGTCGGACATCTCGCTGGCCATCAGCGGCGACACCGTGACGGTCGGGCGCACCGGAAATTCCAATGCCTACCGGGTCAGTGACGGCAAGGAACTGTTCGGCAAGCCGTCGGGCATCTGCCAGCCGTTCGCCTTCGCCGGCGGAGCCAAGCTGATCGCCGCCTCCAGCTGCCGCACCGACGACGTCGACAACCCGCAGCACCAGCTCCAGGAGCTCGACCCGAACACGGGGAAGCCCAGGTGGACCTACCGGCCCAAGCGCGGCTGGGAGATCGACCGGGTCTACTCGGTGGACCCGCTGGTGGTCTCGCTGAAGAAGGACAAGGAGTGGAGCGTCCTGTCGCTGAAGCAGAACGGATCCTTCCGCTCCGGCATCGTCAGCGACAAGGGCGACAAGTTCGCACCGGACTGCGGCAGTACCTTCGCCATCTTCGGCAAGTCCCTCGACGGCTGCACCGGAGTCGCCGCCGACGCCAACACCTTCTACATGGCGACCGCGCCGGACTCAAGCGGCACCGCCCGTACGAACAAGGTCGTGGCCTTCGACCTGAACACCGGCAAGACCAAGTGGAAGGCCGCGGCCCCGGCCGGACGCACGGTGAAGCCGCTGCGCATGGAGGGCGGCAATGTGCTGCTCTACGTGGCGGCCGGCTACGAGAAGGGCGGCGGCATCGCCACCCTCGCACCGACCGGCGGCACCCCGCGGATGCTGCTGCAGCACCCCGCGTCGACGGCCGAGATCGAGATCGACTTCTACAACTCGAAGGTCCTCTACGCGGGCGGCCGTTCCTTCATCGCGAGTGGCCGGGTCAGCGCCAGGAACGACAAGGAAGAGCTGGAGACGAAGACCATGATGGCCTTCGGCAACTGACGGCTCACGAAGCGTTTCGACGGCAACTCCCGGCCGTCGGAGCCCCACGGCTCACGACCGGCGGCGGTCGGAGCACAACCGACCGCCGCCGGTTCCGTCCCACCGACTCCCTTTCCCCAGAGGTACGTACGCCATGACGCAGCCGCCCCAGCCGCCCAACGATCCGCCCCAGGGCGGATTCGGCGCCCCGCAGGACCCCCCGCCGGGCGGATTCGGTGCCCCGCAGGACCCCCCGCCGGGTGGGTTCGGCGCACCGATCCAGCCGCCCGCCGGGGCCCCGCAGCAGCAGCCGGCCACCCCGCCCGCCGGCGGCTTCGGCGCCCCGACGCCGCCTCCCGCGGACGCCCAGCCGCCCGCCGGGGCCCCGCAGCAGCCGGTCCCGGGCTACGGCTACCCGCAGGGGCCGCAGCCGGGCTACGGCTACCCGCAGAACCAGCCCCCGCAGCCCGGTTACGGCTACCCGCAGGCACCCGTGCCCGGCCAGCCGCAGCAGGGCTACGGATTTCCGCAGGGCCTGCCGCCCGGCCAGCCGCCGCTGCAGGGCTACGGCTACCCGACCGCGCCGATGCAGCAGCAGCCGCCGCAGCCGCCGCAGAACAACGGCGGCAAGAAGCTCTCCACCCAGATGCAGATCATCGTCGCCGCCTCGGTCGCCGTGGTGCTGATCGTTGCGGGCGGCATCTGGTACTCCTCCTCCGGCGACGACGACAAGAAGGACCAGGCGTCCTCGTCCAGCGGCGCCACCGGGGGCAAGGGCGGCGAGGAGGAGGGCGGCGCCGCCTCCGACGGCGCGGGCAAGGAGAAGGCACCCGCGGACCCCAAGTCCAAGGTCGCCTTCCAGCTGCCGCTGCCGAAGGTCACCGACGTCACCAAGGTCGACGGCTCCTGGCTGACCGACAAGGCGTACGTGAAGACCGGTCTGAACGAGATCGTCGCCTACGACCCGGCCAAGGGCACCAAGCTCTGGTCCATCCCGCTGGCGGGCCAGGTCTGCGCCGCCTCGCGGCACATGTCCAAGGACAACAAGACCGCGATCGCCTTCGAGCAGAGCAAGCCGAGCAAGGCGGCCAAGTACCCGCCGTGCAGCCAGATCGGCGCGATCGACCTGAACACCGGCAAGCTGATGTGGAGCAAGTCGGTGACCGCGGCCACCAGCGGTGACGAGGCGGTCAGGTTCGCCGAGGTCACGGTCAGCGGCACCACGGTCGCCGCGGGCGGAAGCGAGGGCGGCGCCGCCTTCGACCTGAACACCGGCGCCGAGCGCTGGAAGCCCAAGGCCAGCACCGACGGCTGCTACGACATGGGATACGGCGGCGGCGAGGCCCTCGCGGTGGTCCGCAAGTGCGGTACGTACGACGACCCGCAGCTCGTCGTCCAGGCGCTGAACCCCACCACCGGGGCCCCGCTCTCCTCGTACAAGATGCCGCCCGGCGTCGACTACGCGAGCATCGTCTCCACCAAGCCGCTGGTCGTCGCGGCCGATGTCGGCGACACCGCCGGTGACGGCAGCGGCATTTCGGACTTCTTCTCCATCGACGCCTCCACCGGCAAGCTGCTCACCAGGATCGCGGCGGACGGCGAGAAGTACGCCGCGCGCTGCGCCTCCACCAAGGTCGAGAGCTGCAGCCAGCTGGCCGTCGGCAACAACCGGATCTACGTGCCGACCGAGGACCACGAGGGCACCGGCGAGTACGGCGACACCAACGAGATCGTCTCCTTCGACCTCACCACCGGCAAGCAGACCAGCGACCGGGCCGACGCGGGCGACCGCTACACGATGTTCCCGATCCGCATGGACGGCGGCAACATCATCGCCTACCGGGTCCCCCCGTACGACAAGGGCGGCCAGGTCGTCTCCATCGACGGCGCCACGTTCAAGCAGACGGTGCTGATGGAGAACCCGAGCGACGAGTCCATCCGTGACGCGGAGACCAGCTTCACGCCGGACTACTCCGAGTTCCGCTACAGCGACGGGCACCTGTACCTGGCCAGCACGATGGTCAGCAAGCCCCTTGGCTCGCTGGACGCGAGTCGCCGACTGGTGGTCAGCTTCAGCAGGGACTGAGCAGACAAGCCGCATGCGCGCGGGGGTGGTGTCCGGTCGACGGACACCACCCCCGCGCGCATGCAAGGGGACAGCCCGCAGGGCGCGTGCGTACCCCGGGGAGCGATCCCTGACGATCGACGGGCAGATCACAACGGCGACCAGTCGGACGCGGCGCACCGTCAACCGGCCCTGAACGCACGCCGATTCGGGGTTCTGGAGCCTTTTGGCCGGTAACGGCCCGCGGCGTCGTACAAGCGTGTAGCTTGCCGGGTCAGGGAGGCCGGGGGGCCTGGTGTGCCGGTGCTACGGGGGTGTGCTCGATGGGCGTGCGGCTGATGGTGGTCGATGATCACAGACTGCTCGCCGAGGCGTTGGCCTCGGCGCTGAAGCTGCGGGGCCATCGCGTCCTCGCTGCGGCTGCCCCGACTTCGGGGGCGGCGGAACTGGTGGTCGCCAGGGCCCCGGAGGTCTGCCTGTTCGGCACCTCGGCGCCCGCCGAACCCGGCGCCTTCGACCCGATCGTACGGATCCGGCGCGAGCGCCCGCAGGTGGCCGTCGTGGTCCTCGGGCCGGTACCCAGCCCGCGCGGGATCGCGGCGGCCTTCGCGGCGGGCGCCGCGGGATACGTCCGCCACGACGAGCGCATGGAGGGCGTCGAACGGGCGATGTTCAAGGCGCGGGCCGGCGAGGCGGCGGTGGCGCCGCAACTCCTCCAGGGCGCCTTCGCCGAACTGCTCGATCCCACCGCGGCGCCGGACGACGAGGGGCAGCGGCTGCTGCACCTGCTCACCCCGCGCGAGATCGAGGTCCTGGTGCGGGTCGCCGAGGGGGAGGACACCCGGCTGATCGCGGCCGGGATGCGGATCGCGCCGAGCACCGCGCGCACGCATGTGCAGCGGGTGCTGATGAAGCTGGGCGTCGGCTCCCGGCTGGAGGCCGCGGCGCTCGCGGCCCGTACCGGGCTGCTGGACCGCGCCGCTCCGGCCGGCCGGCCGGAGCGGCCGAGCCTCTGAGTCGCCCCACCACCTCTCCACGTACACAACCTGACGCCTGACGCCGGACCGCGACTGCCCGAGCCGCCCGGCGTGGACCACTCATTGACGCCTTTGTTGAGTTGTGGTTCATTGTGTTTGGTTATGTTTGGAGGAACCTGGTGAAGAAGACGGTTACGACGCTCGCCGACGGCCGGGAGCTGCTCTACTACGACAGCCGCGACGACGTCGTACGGGACGCCGTCGACCGACGCCCCCTCGACGCCGTGTCGACCTCGTCCGAGATCCGTCGCGACCCGTTCCTCGGGGACAGCGTCGCCATCGCCTCGCACCGCCAGGGCCGCATCTACCACCCGCCGGCCGACGAATGCCCGCTCTGCCCCTCGCGGGACGGCCGGCAGAGCGAGATCCCCGAGGCCGACTACGACGTCGCCGTCTTCGAGAACCGCTTCCCCTCGCTCGCCGGCGACTCCGGCCGCTGCGAGGTCGTCTGCTTCACCTCGGACCACGACGCCTCCTTCGCCGACCTCACCGAGGAACAGGCCGCCCTGGTCCTTTCGGCCTGGACCGACCGCACCGCCGAACTCGCCGAACTCCCGCAGGTCAAGCAGGTGTTCTGCTTCGAGAACCGGGGCGCCGAGATCGGTGTCACGCTCGGCCACCCGCACGGGCAGATCTACGCGTACCCCTTCGTCACCCCGCGCACCGAGCTGATGTTCCGCTCCATGGCGGCCCACCGCGCCGAGACCGGCGGCAACCTCTTCGACGACGTGGTGGCCCGCGAGGAGACGGACGGCTCCCGGATCGTCATCGACGGCGAGCACTGGGTCGCCTTCGTGCCGTACGCCGCGCACTGGCCCTACGAGGTCCACCTCCACCCCCGGCGCCGCGTCCCCGACCTGCGGGAACTCGACGAGGCCGCACGCACGGAGTTCCCACAGGTCTATCTGGAACTCCTGAGGCGATTCGACCGGATCTTCGGCCCCGGCGAGCCGCCGACCCCGTACATCTCGGCCTGGCACCAGGCCCCGTTCGGTGTCCCCGGACGGGAGGACTTCGGGCTCCATCTGGAGCTTTTCACCATCCGACGTACCTCCGGCAAGCTGAAGTTCCTCGCGGGTTCCGAATCCGGCATGAACGTGTTCATCAACGATGTGCCGCCGGAGGTCGCGGCCCAGCGACTGCGAGAGGTAGCGAGCCAGTGAGCAAGCCCCAGAAGAAGTACCTGGTCACCGGTGGTGCGGGATACGTCGGCAGCGTGGTGGCCCAGCACCTGCTGGAGGCCGGGCACGCGGTCACCGTTCTCGACGACCTCTCGACCGGGTTCCGGGAGGGCGTCCCGGCCGGGGCCGAGTTCATCGAGGGCCGCATCCAGGACGCGGCGAAGTGGCTGGACCCCTCCTACGACGGAGTGCTGCACTTCGCCGCGTACTCCCAGGTCGGCGAGTCCGTCACGGACCCGGAGAAGTACTGGGTGAACAACGTCGGCGGGTCCGTCGCCCTGCTCGCCGCGATGCGCGACGCCGGAGTGCGCACTCTGGTCTTCTCCTCCACCGCCGCCACCTACGGCGAACCGGCCACCACCCCCATCACCGAGTCCGACGCGACCGCTCCCACCAACCCCTACGGCGCCACCAAGCTCGCCGTCGACCACATGATCACCGGCGAGGCGGCCGCGCACGGCCTGGCCGCCGTCTCGCTGCGGTACTTCAACGTGGCCGGGGCGTACGGAAGTTGCGGGGAGCGGCACAGCCCCGAATCCCACCTCATCCCGCTGGTCCTCCAGGTCGCCCTCGGCCGGCGCGAGTCGATCTCGGTGTATGGCGACGACTACCCGACCCCCGACGGCACCTGCGTCCGCGACTACATCCATGTCGCCGACCTCGCCGAGGCCCATCTGCTGGCCCTGGACGCGGCCACCGCGGGCGAGCACCTGATCTGCAACCTCGGCAACGGCAACGGCTTCTCGGTGCGCGAGGTCATCGAGACCGTCCGCGAGGTCACCGGCCACCCCGTCCCGGAGACCGCGGCCCCCCGCCGCGCCGGTGACCCCGCCGTGCTGGTCGCCTCCGCCGCCACCGCCCGGGAGCGGCTCGGCTGGTCGCCGTCCCGCGCCGACCTGACCGGAATCGTCGCCGACGCGTGGACGTTCGCCCGCCGAGAGGAACCCACCGCCCCATGACCGAGACCAGTGAGCCGACCACCTCCTTCACCGGGAACAGCGAGCTGACCGCCTCCTTCACCGAGCTCTACGGGCGTGCGCCCGAAGGGATCTGGGCGGCCCCCGGCCGGGTCAACCTGATCGGCGAGTACACCGACTTCAACGACGGCTTCGTGATGCCGCTCGCCCTGCCGCACACCGCGCGCGCGGCCGTCGCCCGCCGCACCGACGGCGAACTGCGGCTCCACTCCACCGACGTGCCCGGCGGCGTCGTCCGGCTCCGGATCGACGAGCTGGCCCCGCAGCAGGGGCACGGCTGGGCGGCGTACCCGGCCGGGGTCGTCTGGGCGCTGCGCGAGGCCGGCCACCCGGTCACCGGGGCGGACATCCAGCTCACCTCCACCGTCCCCACCGGCGCGGGCCTGTCCTCCTCCGCCGCGCTGGAGGTCGTCACCGCACTCGCCCTGAACGACCTCTTCGGACTCGGGCTGTCCGCCCAGGAGTTGGCGGTCCTCGGCCAGCGTGCCGAGAACGCCTTCGTGGGCGTGCCGTGCGGGGTCATGGACCAGATGGCCTCCGCCTGCTGCACCGAGGGCCACGCCCTCCACCTCGACACCCGCGACCTCACCCAGCGCCAGGTCCCCTTCGACCTGGCCGCGAGCGGACTGCGGCTGCTCGTGGTCGACACCCAGGTCAAGCACGCGCTCGGCGACGGCGCCTACGCGGAGCGGCGGGCCGGCTGCGAGGCGGGCGCGGCGGCGCTCGGCGTACGGACGCTGCGCGAAGTGCCGTACGAGAGCCTCGGCGCGGCCCTGGACACCCTGGCCATGGCCGACGTCGACGAGTCCGTGGTGCGCTACGTACGCCATGTGGTCAGCGACAACCAGCGCGTCGAGCAGACCATCGCCCTGCTCGACGCGGGAGACGTGCGGGCCGCGGGCCCGGTCCTCGACGCCGGGCACGCCTCGCTCCGCGACGATCTGCGGGTCTCCTGCCCGGAGCTGGACCTGGCGGTGTCGGCGGCGGGCGAGGCCGGGGCGCTCGGTGCGCGGATGACCGGCGGCGGCTTCGGCGGCTCGGCGATCGTGCTGGTGGAGGAGGAGCAGGCGGACACGGTCTCCCAGTCCGTCCTCGCGGCCTTCGCCGCGGCGGGCCACGCGACGCCGCGGATCTTCCCCGCCGTGCCCTCGGCGGGTGCCCGCAGGCTCTGCTGAGCCCCGCAGGGCGCGCCGTACTTCGTCCACTTCTCTCGCAGGACGAAACACACACCACATCTCGGGGGTGGCGGGAGCCGGCCAGTTCTGTGAATTGCCTTCCGCCACGGCCCGTCGGCCGTACGCTGATGCACAGCACCGGTGGGGGCCGGTGCTGATTCAGGGGTACGAGACAGTCGGGTGCGGCGCCCGGGGCGGGTGATGGCCAGGACACGGCGGCGGCCGTGGAACCACGGTCCATCTCCCCGGTCCGGGGGCCGCACCCGCACTGGTCGGTCCCTTCCGGTGGGCCGGGGGCCCAGGAACAGACGCGGCATGGGGGTGCCTGTGGTTCGTATCCGGGTTCTCGTGGTGGACGACCACCGAATTTTCGCCGAGTCGCTCGCAGCGGCGCTCGCGGCCGAGCCGGATGTCGAGGTGTCGGCGGCGGGCAGTGGCCCCGCCGCGTCACGGTGCCTGGAGCGGGCCGCCGCCGAGGGGCGCGGCTACGACGTGATGCTGGTCGACGCCGAACTGGGCATCGCGGGCGACCGCCGGGCACCCGCCCCGGTCCCCGGCGGCGGGGAGAACGCCCCGGTGGCGGGCATCTCCCCGGTGGACGGCATCTCCCTGGTGGCCGGGGTCAGTTCGGGCCGTCCGTCCGTTCGCACGGTGGTGCTCGCCGAGAAGGACGACCCGGTCCGGGCCGCGCTGGCACTGCAGGCCGGGGCCTCCGGCTGGGTCGCCAAGGACTGCTCGCTGCAACGGCTGCTCGCGGTCGTGCGCGGGGTGCTGCGGGACGAGACGCATCTGCCCCCGGCGCTGCTCACCGGCGTACTGCGGGAGCTGACGGCGGCACGCAAGCACCGCACCGAGAGCGAGCAGTTGGTCGAGTCGCTGACCCCGCGCGAACGCGAGGTGCTGCGCTGCATGGTGGCGGGCCTGGGCCGCAAGGCGGTGGCCGAGCGGCTCTACCTCTCCCCGCACACGGTCCGTACCCATATGCAGAACGTGCTGGGGAAGCTGGGCGTGCACTCCACGCTGGCCGCGGTCGCCCTGGCCCGCCGGGCGGGCGTCGGCCCGGCCGACCCGGCCCCAGGGCCCGTCCGGCGGATCGAGGCCGGACAGGTCCTAGCCGGGAATGTTGTCGAACGGGGCGGTCAACTGGCGTAGCAGCCCCGCCAGTTCGCCCCGCTGCTGGGTGGAGAGCTCGCTCAGGATGGCACGCTCCTGGGCGAGCAGTCCGGCCAGCGACTGGTCGGCCTTGTCGCGACCCTGGGCGGTGAGCCGGACGAGCACGCCGCGGCGGTCGCTGGGGTCGGGGAGGCGCTCGACGAGGCTCTTCTTGGTCAGGCGGTCGATGCGGTTGGTCATCGTGCCCGAGGTGACCAGAGTCTGCGTGAGGAGCTGGCCGGGGGAGAGCTGGTAGGGGTCGCCGGCGCGACGCAGGGACGTCAGTACGTCGAACTCCCAGGGCTCCAGGTCGTGCTCGGAGAAGGCGATCCGGCGGGCCCGGTCCAGATGACGGGCCAGACGGGAGACGCGACTGAGCACCTCGAGTGGTTCCACGTCGAGGTCCGGGCGCTCGCGGCGCCATGCAGCGACCAGTCGGTCGACCTCGTCCTCCATGCGGATCAGTGTAGAGGGTCTGTCGACATGAAGTCTCTTGAGCTCAAGTGTCTTGACATCAAGATATCTCTGCCGTGATCCTGAGCCCATGACCACACCCACCTGGGACCCGCAGCAGTACCTGCGCCACGCCGACCACCGCACCCGCCCCTTCCTCGACCTCCTCGCCCGCATTCCCGACCTCCCGGCCGCCCCCGCACCCCGTATCGCCGACCTCGGCTGCGGCGCGGGCAACGTCACCGTTCTGCTCGCCGACCGCTGGCCCGAGGCCCGGATCACCGGCTACGACAACTCCCCGGAGATGCTCGAACGGGCCCGCGCCCACGCCGGCCCCCACCTCGACTTCGCCGAGGCCGACGCCACGACCTGGACCCCCGCCGAGCGTCACGACCTGATCGTCTCCAACGCCCTGCTCCAGTGGGTCCCCGACCACGCCGCCCGCTTCCCGGCCTGGCTGGACGCGATCACCCCCGGCGGCACCCTCGCCTTCCAGGTCCCCGGCAACTTCGACCAGCCCAGCCACGTACTGATGCGCGAACTCGCCGCCTCCCCGCGCTGGCGCGACCGCCTCGCCGACCGGTTGCGCCACGCCGACGCGGTGCTCACCCCCACCGCCTACCTCGACGCGCTGACCGCCCCCGGCATCACGGCGGACGTCTGGGAGACCACCTATCTGCACCTCCTGCCCGGCCAGGACCCGGTCCTCGACTGGGTGAAGGGCACCGGCCTGCGCCCCGTCCTGACCGCCCTCGCCGACGACTCCGAGGCCCGCGACGCCTTCCTCACCGAATACCGCGACCTGCTCCGCACCGCCTATCCCCAGGGCCCGCACGGCACCGTCTTCCCGTTCCGCCGCATCTTCGCCGTGGCCCGCAAGGAGAAGTGATGATCGCCGCCGTCGACCATGTCCAGCTCGCCGCCCCGGAGGGCTCCGAGGACGCCCTGCGCGCCTACTACGAGGACATCCTCGGCATGACGGAGATTGCCAAACCCCCGGCCCTCGTGCCCCGTGGCGGCTGCTGGTTCCAGGCGGGCCCCGTCCAGCTCCACCTGGGCATCGACCCCGACTTCCACCCGGCGAGGAAGGCCCACCCCGGGCTGCGCGTCACGGACATCGAGGCGTACGCGGCCCGGCTGGAGGAACGGGGCGCCGAGGTGCGCTGGGACGGCGACCTGCCGGGACACCGTCGCTTCTTCAGCCACGATCCGGTGGGGAACCGGCTGGAGTTCCTGGAACCGGTGGACGGCTGACCGTCACAGCGCGTCCAGCGCCTCCCGGGTGATGTCGATGTCGATCGGGAACGGCACGCCCGTCTTGAGGCGGTCGTGGTGGATCCCCGTCAGGGCATACGCCCTGGTCACCGGGTCCAGTTCGTACACCCGCACCACCGGGTGGTTGTCGGTGCCGGCCATGTCGACCAGCCAGAAGTTCGGGATCCCGGCCGCCGCGTACTTCTGCGGCTTGGCGTCGCGGTCGCGGGCCTCGGAATCGGGTGAGACGACCTCGACGGCGAGCAGGACGTCGGCGGCGTGGAAGCGGGTCAGGTCAGGTCCGGTGACGGTTTCGGCACGAACGACGGAGATGTCGGGCTCGGGGCCGTTGCGGGGGTCGAGAACGACCGTCATCTCGCGACGGATCTTCATTGCGGGTGGTGCACAGCTGCGCAGCCCGATCGCCAGCAGATCGATCATCGTGCTGTGGAAATCTCGCTGTGGACTCACAAAGACCAGGCTCCCGTCGAGCAACTCCGTGTGCGGCGGGAGATCCGGCAAGGTGAACAGATCGTCCACCGTGTATCCGTCCTGGGGCGGCACCGGCCAGCGGGAGCTGTGCGCGGTGAACGGCTCGGCGGTCATGATTCCTCCCATGGACGGGATTCTTGGCCCTACGGACCACAGTAGGTGCCGCTTCCCCGAGCCGTCATCACAACGGGTGATCAACCCCCCGTTCAGCTCTTGCGGTGCCCCACCAGCCGGGGTTTCGACTGAGCCTGTCCGTGTCCGGTGTCGACCTCGGCCCAGACGAGGAGACCGCAAGAGACGCCTGAGGCCTCGGCGACGGCGGCGATCCCGCCGTATCCGAGCTGGCGCGCCTCCGCCGCGTACAGCAGTCGGCGCTGACGTTCGTCCAGATACGGCGCCACCGCCTCCAGCTTCGCCTGCAATGCCTCGATCAACCCACCGAAACGCCCCATATCACATCAACGAGTTGAAATCCCGGAAGCAACCAGTAGTTCCTCGACGGGCCCACGTCAGGCCGAGACAGGCCGGTTTGCTCACCGGAGTGCTTGGGCTGCGGCCTCTGCGACCAGCTCACTGCGCGAAGCCGTGAGTGATTCCAGCACCTGATGTGCGGACGGATGCGACGCCAGGGCGAGCACAGCGGCATGCCGGCCTCTGGCATCGGCCCGCTCGTCGGAGGCGAGTTCGGTGAGGGGCTGTTCAGCGTCATCACCCAGCTTCGCGTGCAGCAGTGTGACGGCGAGCTGCGGCGACAGTGCCGTGCTCTCACCGCGGGCGGCTTGCAGCAGCTCCTCGACCGTGAAGTCGTCTGACTGGTAGACAAAGGAATCGGACATGACATGAGTTCCTCTCAGGGGCCTATCAAATCGGGAGGAATTCCTGGACGTATCACGCAATGGCCGAGCATGGTAGTCCGGTCGGAGGAATTGACACTCACCGCATCGAACGGATTCCCGCTCGTCACAGACCTCGACTGCGTCATGAGGCTGTTGTCGTGAGGATCGGGGTGTCCCGTGGCCGTGTTGGCTACGGCACCCAGGTAGTGCCCTATTTCATGAGCGAGTGTTCTCCCCGTTCTCTCCCCCTCGATATCGACGACCACCGACCGCATACCTGTTCCAGTCCGTGGTGAACACGGCCCGGGCTGGGGAGAACGCCCCAACGTCTCGATCACGCTAGTACCGCTAGTCGTGGTCACATTCATGTTCGCTGGCAGGACGACGGGAACGAAATCCCCATCAGCAGTGAGATCGTGGCCGGCGTTGTCGATGTCTGCGCTGCTCGTCACCGTCGCATGACCCGACGAGTTTGCCGCTGTCCGCAAGTCCCAGGTCACCCGACCCACCCCGATGCCAGCCGCCATGCAGATGTCGCGCAGGCGGAATATCGCATAGTCGATGGTGTTCCGATCGTTGGCGGTGATCAGATCGGATCCGGCGATGATCAGTCGCACATGGATATGCTGGCCCTGCAGGCTATTGGCGAGACGGTTCATGCTGACCATGGGCCGGGGACGTGTCGACACGACAGCGGTGGTGCGTGTCGCGTCAACTCGTCGTTGATGTCACGCTCATGACGTATCTGGCGAGTTCGCAGGCGCGGGTGGTGACGCTGACCGAGTGCGGTACCCACGCACAGATCGACGCGGCGGTGGGCGGATTCAACGGCGGCGAGCCGGAGCTGGCGATCAAAATGGCCGACGCGGCGGCCGGGATGCTGGTCATCATGGACCGCGGCGCTGTGGAAGGCACCGGGACCGGGGCTCATCTACTGATCCGTGCCCGGTCGAGCGTCGCTGCTCGCCCGGTCGAGTATCTGCCCGACGGTACTTACCTGGCGAGGATGAACCTGGCCGGGCAGAAAGGCGCGCATCCCGGAGGTGTGCTGGTCCGCGTGATCGAGTACCGCGTCGACGGCGGCGAGGTGGTCAGGTTGTTGACCGACCTGGTGGAGCCGGTCGCCTATCCGGCGGCGGAGTTGGCAGGGCTGTACCACTCGCGGTGGGAGGCGGAGTCGGCATTCCGGCAGATCAAGAACTTTCAGCGCGGGCCGGCCGAGGTCCTGCGCTCAGGTGACCCGGATCTGGTGCGTCAGGAGGTCTGGGCGCATCTGGTCGTACACCACTGCCTCACGCGGGTCATCATCACTCTGGCCGACGACAACGGGATCGCCCCGGACCGGGTCTCCTTCGTCAAGGTCCTCAAGCATGCACGGCGCAGCGTGGTCCGCCAGTGCACGGACACGCCCACGAAGATCAAGGACTTCTTGGTGGTGCTGGCGGCAAAGGTTCGCCGCAAGCTCGACAACGGCGCCAGGCGCCTGCGGGAGGCGGACCGACATCTGAAGCGTCCGGACTCGAAGTACTCCTCAAAGCTCTCCTACTGGATCAACACCCGTGACCGGCGGCCGACACGACGGATCACAGCCGAGGTCATCACGCTGCAGCCGCGATAGTTCAGTAGTCAAGCAACGGCATTGGGTGCTGGGCGGCAGGTGACACACCGTGATCTCAAGGCCGGTCTCGGCAGCGAGGACAACGACATGGGTCTTCCAGCCGCGGGTGCGGCAGCCGTTGGAGCCCCCGCCGTCGGCGGTGATCAGCAGCCGACGGGCGCAGGGGTAGTCGTGTCGGCCGCGGCCCTGCCACCAGCGCCGGGTCGAGGCGACGGCGAACGCCGCGGTGTCGTGTAGTTGAGTCGTGGTGGGGCGTGGGAGTCTGGCCCTTGATCGTGGCGATGACCTGTGTGGGGGGAGAGGGCTGGATGAGCGTGGCGTGGGCAGCGACATCGCCAGAATCGGGGCGCTTCTCGCCGGTTGAGAAACGTTCAGAGGTGAGAGATCTGTCAGATCGTTTAAACGAACTGCGTTCCCGTGGCCAGGGGTACATCGAGGTTCGGTCGCCGAACCAGGAGTTTCCGGTGCTGATGCTGGCCTTCCGAGATGATCAGGCGGTCGTCCATCTGATGAGTGATGCTGAGCGGATGTCTCTGCTCGCGGGAGACGGCACCCTGTTCTCGGACGCCGAGGTTGCGGTCCCGATCACGGACGAACTCGCTGCGTTCACAGGTGACTTTGTCCTGGGGCTCGATCGGGCGTGGGACCTGGTGCACAACTTCGCCTGGACAGGGGTGGTCGGCACTGCGGGTGAGTGGTGTGAGTTGTAGCTGAAAGCCCGTGACACGATCACGGTTGGTGCTTCTTGAGGCGTCTCCAGCAGATGAGGCTACAGGCCAGGGAGGCGAAGGCGTCGTGAAGGTTGGTGCGGCGTTCCCAGCGGACAGCGAGGCGCTTGAAGTGATGGGCATGAACGTGGTCTATCTCGAACTGCACAAGCGTGGCCTGTATCTCGACGCTGCCACCGGAGTGCAGAGCTACAAGCTCGTGATTGATTACTTGCGATCCCAAGCGGCAGATACTTCGCGCATCGTCGAACTACTGGCCGAGGCACGGCAGGAGCTCACCCGATGAACAACACACCAATCGATGTCCAGTTCGCAGCTATGAACTGGATAAAGAGCAGTTACAGCGCGGCCGACAACGAGTGTGTCGAGGTCGCACCCGCCCGGCCGTTGGTCGGAGTCCGGGACTCGAAGGTGACGCAGGGGCCCGAACTTGCCCTGACGGCCGACGCGTTCGCCACGTTCCTCGACGGAGTCAAGGACAGCGGACTGGACCGGACTGTCTGACGTAGCCGCCTTGAGGAACAGACGCGAGGTGGGCGGCCCCGGCCGGGGCCGCCCACCTCGTTGTCCGGTCCGGCAGACCAAGGTCACCGGTGGCCCCGACGACGGCCGCACCACCAGCTTCGAGTACGACAACAGCGGCAACACCACCAAGCGCACGACCGGGGCAAATGTCCAGGATCTGAAGTGGGATGCCGAGGTCCACCTCGCGAATCTCACCGAGGTCGGCAAGACCAGCAGCTGCGTCTACGACGCGGGCTGCGTGATCTGCCGGCTCCACTCGTCTTCGAGGAACCGGGCGACCGGGCCCGGGGCGGGATTCCTTGTGTGAGCAGCGACTTCGGCTTGAAGACGCATGGACGTCGCTGCCCGCGGTGGTGAAGACTTCGCTCCTCGTCTCCGGTTTGGCTCGAAGAAGGTGAGTTTGAGCCGGCCAGGCCAGACGGCGGTGCTTCCCGGGCCTTACTGTTCAGGAGGATTCCGTGCGAGTCATGTACACATCCCGTGCCGCACTGCGACGCCTCGTCATAGGCACCGTCACCGCGGCTTCCCCGGTCACTTCCGCTCTTGTCTCCGCCGAGCCCGCAATGGCGGAGACAGTCTTTCAGGCTCCGTTCGCCTGCGGTGAGACCTGGAGAGGCGCCACCCGGTCCAGCCACAACAACTACCACTCCATCGACTTCAACTGGGGTTCGGGCAGTGACGACTACCTGCGGCCGGTGCCCGCCAGCAGCGCCGGCAAGGTGACCGGATCCGGGGTCTACAACGACGGCGTGTCCTACGTCCTCATTGACCATGGCGGCGGCTGGGCCACACGTTACCTGCACATGCAGGTCAGCAGCCTGCTGCCTGTCGGCACCACGGTGCGGATGGGCGACGTGGTCGGAAAGGTCAGCGACGTCGGCTCGCCCGGCGCCTACCACCTTCACTACGAGCAGCGCTACAACGGTGGGATCGTCGCCGCCAAGTTCGACGGTGTGCCCTTCGGCTACCCCTCTCAGTCCATCACCAGCAAGAACTGCGGGTCCGCCGCTTCCGGCGGTTTCGGTGACTGGTCGGGAGACGGCAAGCCGGACGTACTGGCCCGGCAGACCACCACGAGCAACCTGTACCTGTACAAGGGCACCGGCGCAGGCGGGCTGCAGGCCGGCAACACCCAGGTCGGCAGTGGCTGGGGCGGGATGAACGCGCTCTTCTGAGCACGGTATTTCCCGAGGCCCAGGTTGAAATCGTCGTGTCCGGATCCTGGCCAGGCCCGAAGGCGCGGACTGGATCGAGGCCGCACGGCACGCCACAGGCCTCCCTGACTCCGCCCTGCGGGCGATGGCGATCGGCTACCGCCACGGCGGTCGGCCGGCGCCCGTGCCACCCTCGCCGTCGCCCCGCCACAATGGACGTCCTCGGACGGGCACAAGAGGCCGTCCATGCCTCCCGCGCTGTTGCCCTCGGGGCCATCGGCATCGACGGCAACGCGCTCACCGACACGACCGTCGGAGTCAAGATCCGCTCAGGCCCCGACGGCCGTGAACCGTCGTTCCCGGGAAGGCGGATCCGAGAACGGCGCTCCACTCGCCCGATTCGAGGTGATCCGGCCGAGCGGGTGACCAGCCCCCGTTCAGCTCTTGCGGTGCCCCACCAGCCGGGGTTTCGACTCCAGGTTCTCCAGGCCGTGCCAGGCCAGGTTCACCAGGTGGGCGGCGACCTCCGACTTCTTCGGCTTGCGGGCGTTGACCCACCACTGGCCGGTCAGGGCGACCATGCCGACCAGCGCCTGCGCGTACAGCGGGGCCAGCTTCGGGTCGAAGCCGCGGGCCTTGAACTCCAGGCCCAGGATGTCCTCCACCTGGGTGGCGATGTCGCTGATCAGAGAGGCGAACGTGCCGGTCGACTGGGCCACGGGGGAGTCGCGGACCAGGATGCGGAAGCCGTCGGTGTACGTCTCGATGTAGTCGAGCAGGGCGAACGCCGCCTGCTCCAGGAGCTCGCGGGGGTGGCCCGCGGTCAGCGCGCCGGTGACCATGTCCAGGAGCTGGCGCATCTCGCGGTCGACCACGACGGCGTACAGGCCCTCCTTGCCGCCGAAGTGTTCGTACACGACCGGCTTGGAGACACCGGCGCGGGAGGCGATCTCCTCGACCGAGGTGCCCTCGAAGCCCTTGTCGGCGAAGAGTGTGCGACCGATGTCCAGCAACTGCTCGCGGCGTTCCTTGCCCGTCATCCGCACCCGGCGGGTACGCCGGGGGGAGGAAGGACGGTTTTTCTCGCTGTTGGTGCTGGAGTCGGTCGCCACGTCGTCAATCATGCCGCGTCGGCGCGCGCGGGGTCGCGCCGGGAGTCGATGCGGCGGGATTCGATCCGGGCGGAGTCCGGCCAGCGCACGTCGTGCGCCCAGCCCAGCTTCTCGAACCAGCGGATCAATCGGGCACTCGAATCGATCTGGCCGCGCATCACGCCGTGCCGGGCGCTCGTCGGATCGGCGTGGTGCAGGTTGTGCCACGACTCCCCGCAGGACAGGACCGCGAGCCACCACACGTTCCCGGACCGGTCGCGCGACTTGAAGGGCCGCTTGCCGACCGCGTGGCAGATCGAGTTGATCGACCAGGTGACGTGGTGCAGCAGGGCCACCCGGACCAGCGAGCCCCAGAAGAAGGCCGTCGCCGCACCCCACCACGACATCGTCACCAGACCGCCGACCAGCGGCGGGAACGCCAGCGACAGGGCCGTGAAGGTCATGAAGTGGCGGGAGATGCCGCGGAGCGCCGGGTCCTTGAGCAGGTCGGGGGCGTACTTCTGCTGCGGAGTCTGCTCCTCGTCGAACATCCAGCCGACGTGGGCCCACCACAGGCCCTTCATCAGGGCGGGCAGGCTCTCGCCGAAACGCCACGGCGAGTGCGGGTCGCCCTCCGCGTCGGAGAAGCGGTGGTGCTTGCGGTGGTCGGCCACCCAGCGCACCAGCGGACCCTCCACGGCCAGCGAACCCGCGACGGCGAGAGCGATGCGGAGCGGGCGCTTCGCCTTGAAGGAGCCGTGCGTGAAATAGCGGTGGAAACCGATCGTGATGCCGTGGCAGGCGATGAAGTACATCGCCACGAGCAGACCCAGGTCGAGCCAGCTCACGCCGCGGCCCCAGGCCAGCGGCACCGCCGCGACGAGCGCCACGAACGGCACCACGATGAACAGCAGAAGGGCGATCTGCTCGATCGACCGCTTGTTGTCCCCGCCGAGCGTGGCGGAGGGAAGGGCCCGACCGTCGGCCGCCGATGGCTGGGCGTCGTCGATCACAGCGGGGCTGGTGTTCATGGGGAGTCCCCTGGGGATGAGGAATACGACGGATAGCTCTGGCTACGGTTCCGTAACCTACGGCAACGTAAGTATGGCAGTGCGAGAGCCCGCCGCACGAGAGCGCGACGGGCCGCTCCCGAAGGGGAAACCCGATCGGGCCGCGATCAGCGCCGACGGAGTGGACACCTATCCTGGTGGGGTCGGACAGCGCGGTCCGCACTCTGCTTTCCGGGGTGGCGTCAGCACCGCTGCCTGCCGTGGCCCCGGAGACCCCCTGTGGCCGCTGCCTGCCGCGGCCCCGGGAGAACCCCCGTGCTCAACCACTGCAAGGAGCCGCACACCGTGAGCAGTGCCGACCAGACCCCTGCCGCCAGCGCCGAGCTGCGCGCCGACATCCGCCGCCTCGGCGACCTGCTGGGCGAGACCCTCGTACGCCAGGAAGGCCAGGAACTCCTCGACCTCGTCGAGCGGGTCCGCGCCCTGACCCGCACCGACGGCGAAGCCGCGGCCCAGCTCCTCGGCGACACGGACCTGGAGACCGCCGCACAGCTCGTGCGCGCCTTCTCCACCTACTTCCACCTGGCCAACGTCACCGAGCAGGTCCACCGCGCCCACGAGATGCGTGATCGCCGCGCCGCCGAGGGCGGGCTGCTCGCCCGCACCGCCGACCGGCTCAAGGACGCCGACCCCGTCCACCTGCGCGAGACCGTCAAGAACCTCAACGTCCGGCCCGTCTTCACCGCGCACCCCACGGAGGCTGCCCGGCGCTCCGTGCTCAACAAGCTCCGCCGCATCGCCGCCCTCCTGGAGACCCCCGTCGTCGAGGCCGACCGGCGCCGCCAGGACCTGCGCCTCGCCGAGAACATCGACCTCATCTGGCAGACCGACGAGCTGCGCGTCGTCCGCCCCGAGCCGGCCGACGAGGCCCGCAACGCCATCTACTACCTCGACGAACTGCATGCCAACGCAGTCGGCGACGTACTGGAGGACCTGGCCGCCGAACTCGAACGCGTCGGCGTCGAGCTGCCCGCGGGCACCCGCCCCCTCACCTTCGGCACCTGGATCGGCGGCGACCGCGACGGCAACCCCAACGTGACGCCCGCCGTCACCTGGGAAGTACTGATCCTCCAGCACGAGCACGGCATCACCGACGCCCTCGAACTCATCGACCACCTGCGCGGACTGCTCTCCAACTCCATCCGCTACACCGGCGCCACCGACGAGCTGCTGACCTCCCTCGAAGCGGACCTCGAACGCCTCCCCGAGATCAGCCCGCGCTACAAGCGGCTGAACGCCGAGGAGCCCTACCGCCTCAAGGCCACCTGCATCCGGCAGAAGCTCCTCAACACCCGCGAGCGCCTCGCCTCCGGAACCCCGCACCGCCCCGGCTGCGACTACCTCGGCACCGCCGAACTCATCGCCGACCTCGAACTCATCCAGACCTCACTGCGCGAGCACCGCGGTGGACTCTTCGCCGACGGGCGGATGGACCGCACCATCCGCACCCTGGCCGCCTTCGGCCTCCAGCTCGCCACCATGGACGTCCGCGAGCACGCCGATGCCCACCACCACGCGCTGGGCCAGCTCTTCGACCGGCTCGGCGAGGAGTCCTGGCGCTACGCCGACATGCCGCGCGACTACCGGCAGAAGCTCCTCGCCAAGGAACTGCGCTCCCGCCGCCCGCTCGCCCCGACCCCGGCCCCGCTCGACGCCGCCGGAGAGAAGACCCTCGGCGTCTTCCACACCGTCAAGGAAGCCTTCGAGCGCTTCGGCCCCGAAGTCATCGAGTCCTACATCATCTCGATGTGCCAGGGCGCCGACGACGTCTTCGCCGCCGCCGTGCTCGCCCGCGAGGCCGGCCTGATCGACCTGCACGGCGGCTGGGCCAAGATCGGCATCGTGCCGCTCCTGGAGACCACCGACGAGCTGCGCGCCGCCGACGTCATCCTCGACGAGATGCTCGCCGACCCCTCGTACCGCCGCCTCGTCTCGCTGCGTGGCGACGTGCAGGAGGTCATGCTCGGCTACTCCGACTCCTCCAAGTTCGGCGGCATCACCACCTCCCAGTGGGAGATCCACCGCGCCCAGCGCCGACTGCGTGACGTCGCGCACCGCTACGGCGTACGGCTGCGGCTCTTCCACGGCCGCGGCGGCACCGTCGGCCGCGGCGGCGGCCCCTCGCACGACGCGATCCTCGCGCAGCCGTGGGGCACCCTGGAGGGCGAGATCAAGGTGACCGAGCAGGGCGAGGTCATCTCCGACAAGTACCTCATCCCGGCGCTCGCCCGGGAGAACCTGGAGCTGACCGTCGCGGCCACCCTCCAGGCCTCCGCCCTGCACACCGCACCCCGCCAGTCCGACGAGGCCCTGGCCCGCTGGGACGCCGCGATGGACACCGTCTCCGACGCCGCGCACGCCGCGTACCGCAAGCTCGTCGAGGACCCGGACCTGCCCGCGTACTTCTTCGCGGCCACCCCCGTCGACCAGCTCGCCGACCTCCACCTCGGCTCCCGCCCGTCCCGCCGCCCCGACTCGGGCGCCGGACTCGACGGACTGCGGGCCATCCCGTGGGTCTTCGGCTGGACCCAGTCCCGCCAGATCGTCCCCGGCTGGTACGGCGTCGGTTCCGGGCTCAAGGCGCTGCGCGATGCCGGTCTGGACACCGTCCTGGACGAAATGCACGAACACTGGCACTTCTTCCGGAACTTCATCTCCAACGTCGAGATGACGCTGGCCAAGACCGATCTGCGGATCGCCCGCCACTACGTCGACACACTCGTCCCCGACGAGCTGAAGCACGTCTTCGACGACATCGAGGCCGAGCACGCGCTCACGGTACGGGAAGTCCTCAGGGTCACCGGCTCCACCGAACTGCTCGGCACCAGCCCCGTGCTCCAGCAGACCTTCGCCATCCGCGACGCCTACCTGGACCCCATCTCCTACCTCCAGGTCTCGCTGCTGGCCCGCCAGCGCGAAGCCGCGGCACGCGGTGAGGAGCCCGACCCGCTGCTCGCCAGGGCCCTGCTGCTGACCGTGAACGGTGTCGCCGCGGGTCTGCGCAACACCGGCTGACCTGCTCGCCCGCAGCATGACAGTGCCCCCACCGGACGCATCCGGTGGGGGCACTTCGCTGCCTGGACGTCAGTGCTGCTGGGCCTTGCGGCGGCGCATCACCAGGAAGCCGCCGACCGCGGCGAGCGCCACGGCGACTGCCGCCATTGCGCCGACCGGGGCACTGCTTCCGGTCTCGGCGAGGTTGCCGGACGCGCCGTCCTGGGTGGCCGGAGCACCGGCCGGGCTGCTTTCCGAGGGGGCCGGAGCACCGGCCGGGCTGCTTTCCGAGGGGGCCGGGGTGCCGGACGGCTGCTCGCCGCCGGGAGTGGACGGGCCGGTGGACGGCGTGGCTGTGGGCTTCTCACCGGGCTTGGTGGGCTCGGTGGGCTTTTCGCCTGGCTTCGCGGGCTCTTCGCCGGGCTCGGTGGGCTTCTCACCGGGCTCGGTGGGCTTTTCGCCGGGCTTGCCCGGCTCGCAGTCGGTCTTGAAGACCTTGTGCTTGGCCTTGCCGTTCTCGCCCTCGAAGTTCCAGAACAGCTTGTACTGGCCGTCGGGCAGGGTCATGTCCGTGGTACGGCCGTGGCCGGAACCATCGAGCGTGAAGGCGCCCGTCTTGACCGTCTCGCCCTTGTCCAGATCGTTGTTGGCCCAGGCCTCGATGTGCCACTGGACCTTCTGTGTGGCGTCGAAACCGAAGGCGTCGAGGTAGAAGGAGCAGACCTTCGGCTCGTTCCTGCGAAGCTCCTCGCCGGTCTTGGCGTCATGGATCTTCACCGTGCCGTTGTCGCCCTTGGGCGCAGCGGAGGCGGAAGGTGCCAGCAGCAGCGAAGCGGTCACCGCGGTGACCAGGGCGCCGGCGGGTATGAAAGTGCGCATGGGCAGTCCAACGTGAGAGGTGAGGGATGCCGTGGGGGGTCGGCTCAGCTTCTTGTGGCTGCTTCGGCCAGTCAAGGTTGATGTGTTCATATCTGCCCGACTGTGCGCCGATCTGTCCCAATGGCTTTGGGTAACGATCGGGCGAACATGCGGCGCCGGCACGGGAGTACGTGCCCCGGGGCGGCCCGGGAGCCGCTCGGGGTGCGGCTCAGAGGGCGAAGAACGTCGCCACGAGCAGGGTCGTACCCGCGAGTCCCGTGCACCAGCCGGTCCGCGACAGCCGCAGACCGCCACCGATCACCAGGCCGGCCAGCAGCAGCGCACCGCCCAGCGGCACCCAGGCATGCAGAAAACCGGCTGTCCCGGTACGCACCACGTCGTCCGTGCCCGGCTTCACCACCACGGGGAACCGGTCACCCCTGCGTGCCGCGACGGACCTGTCGATCGTCACCCGGGACCGCGCGGCCGCCTGCCCCGACGGCGAGAACGGACCGGTGCAGACATCGGCGCCGCACCCCGTCACGGTCATCGTGCCGTGCTCACGGCCCTTGGCCAGAATGATGTGATGCGCCTCGGTCCAGGACGACTGCACACCCGCCACCAGCAGCAACAGGACGACACAGCCCATGGCGGCGTTGCGGGCGTAGACCAGGGCGCGGTGGGAGGAGCTCCGCTTCATGGGGAGCGATCCTTGGGCAGACCGGCACCGCCGGTCAACTCATGGCCGAAAATCGCCGGGGTACTGGCAGGAATGCCGGAGATGCATGCGCCGCCGCGCGAACGAGACCGCTAGGACGCGAACGAGGCCGCTAGGAGTTGTACGTGCCACCGCGCGAAGGCGACCGCTAGGAGTTGTACGCGCTCTGCGCGCGCTCCAGGCCCTCCGCCAGCAGGCATTCCACCGAGTCCGCCGCCCGGTCCACCAGGTACGCGAGTTCCTTGCGCTCGGTGGACGAGAAGTCCTTCAGCACGAAGTCCGCGACCTGCATCCGCCCCGGCGGCCGCCCGATCCCGAACCGGACCCGGTGATAGTCCGAACCCATCGCCTTGGTCATGGACTTCAGCCCGTTGTGCCCGTTGTCGCCGCCGCCCAGCTTCAGCCGCAGCGTCCCGTAGTCGATGTCCAGCTCGTCGTGGATCGCCACGATGTGGTCGGTCGGCACCTTGTAGAAGTCGCGCAGCGCCGTGACGGGGCCGCCGGAGAGGTTCATGTACGACATCGGCTTGGCCAGGATCACCCGCCGGTTCGCCGGTCCGGGCGGGCCCATGCGGCCCTCCACGACCTGCGCCTGCGCCTTCTGCGCCCGCTTGAACTTCCCGCCGATCCGCTCGGCCAGGAGGTCGGCCACCATGAAGCCGACGTTGTGCCGGTTCGCCGCGTACTCGGGACCGGGATTGCCGAGGCCCACGATGAGCCAGGGGTCGGTGGTGTCTGACATCTGGGCGGTCTCCTCGCGTGCGACGGCTGGTTGCGCTGATCACAGGGCGCTGATCACAGGGCGCTGATTAAAGGAAAACGGGGCGGCGGGTCCTCGTACAAGGAACCGCCGCCCCGTCAGTCAAGCAGTGCGGGCGGGGCTCAGGCCTCCGCGCCCTCGCCCTCGGCGGCCTCGGCGGCCGGCTCCTCGGCCTGGGCGGCGACGACCTGGAGCACGATGGCGTCCTCGTCACCGGCCAGCATGGCGCCCTTCGGCAGCGCGATGTCCTTGGCGAGAACGGACGCACCGGCGTCCAGGCCCGCGATGGAGACCGTGACCGACTCCGGGATGTGGGTGGCCTCGGCCTCGACGAGCAGGGTGTTCTGCACGTACTCCAGGAGGTTGCCGCCCGGGGCCAGGTCGCCCTCGACGTGCACGGCGATCTCGACGTTGACCTTCTCGCCGCGCTTGACGGTCAGCAGGTCGACGTGCTCGATGTCGCCCTTGAGCGGGTTGCGCTGCACGGCCTTCGGGATGACCAGGGCGTCCTTGCCGTCGATCTCCAGGCTGATCAGGACGTTCGCGGTCTTGAGCGCCATCATCAGGTCGTGGCCCGGCAGGGTGACGTGGACCGGCTCGGCACCGTGGCCGTAGACGACCGCGGGAACCTGGTGGGCGCGGCGGGTGCGACGGGCGGCGCCCTTGCCGAACTCGGTACGGACCTGGGCGGCGAGCTTGACCTCAGCCATGACTGCACTCCTCGTAAGGTGACGAAAAACGGACGGTCACCCGGCCCACGACAGGCCTGCTACGAAGAGCGCGTCGATAACGGACCGCCGTACACATGAGTACGGCCTCCCTCGCCGAGCAACTCGCTGAGTCTACCCGCCGGGGAGGCCGCCCCCCAAAGTGGATCTTCGGGACCGCTGTTCCTACTGCTCCTCGAAGAGGCTGGTCACCGAGCCGTCCTCGAAGACTTCGCGCACCGCACGCGCGATCGTCGGCGCGATCGACAGCACCTTGATCTTGTCGAGCTCCAGCTCGCCCGGGGTCGGCAGGGTGTCCGTGAACACGAACTCGCTGACCTTGGAGTTCTTCAGCCGGTCCGCGGCCGGGCCGGAGAGCACACCGTGCGTCGCCGTCACTATGACGTCCTCGGCTCCGTGCGCGAACAGGGCGTCGGCGGCGGCGCAGATGGTGCCGCCGGTGTCGATCATGTCGTCGACCAGGACACAGACCCGGCCCTTCACGTTGCCGACGACCTCGTGGACCGTCACCTGATTGGCGACGTCCTTGTCACGGCGCTTGTGCACGATGGCCAGCGGGGCGTCCAGACGGTCGCACCAGCGGTCGGCGACGCGCACCCGGCCGGCGTCCGGGGAGACGATCGTCAGCTTCGTGCGGTCGACCTTGGCGCCGACGTAGTCGGCCAGGATCGGCAGCGCGAAGAGGTGGTCCACCGGGCCGTCGAAGAAGCCCTGGATCTGGTCCGTGTGCAGGTCGACGGTGAGGATGCGGTCGGCACCCGCCGTCTTCATCAGGTCGGCGATCAGACGGGCCGAGATCGGCTCGCGGCCGCGGTGCTTCTTGTCCTGGCGGGCGTAGCCGTAGAACGGCACGATCACCGTGATGGAGCGGGCCGAGGCGCGCTTCAGCGCGTCCAGCATGATGAGCTGCTCCATGACCCACTTGTTGATCGGAGCGGTGTGGCTCTGGATCAGGAAGCAGTCGGCGCCGCGGGCCGACTCCTGGAAGCGGACGTAGATCTCACCATTGGCGAAATCGAAGGCCTTCGTCGGCACGAGGCCGACACCCAGCTGGTGCGCAACCTCCTCGGCCAGCTCGGGGTGGGCGCGGCCGGAGAAGAGCATCAATTTCTTCTCGCCGGTCGTCTTGATCCCGGTCACAGCACAGTCTCCTCAGACGTGTTCCTGGCGCTGCACGCATGTGTCCCGATGCGTAACGAGCCAGCCGAAATGGGGTGAGCATCTATCACGGTACGCCGTGCGCGGCGTACCTGTTTCCGGTCAGCTTTCGCTGTCGAGCTCCGATGCCGCGGCCTGAGCCGCCTGTGCGGCGCCGCTTCCCGGACGCTTGCGGGCCACCCAACCTTCGATATTCCTTTGCTGGCCGCGGGCGACGGCCAGCGAACCGGGCGGTACGTCCTTGGTGATGACCGAGCCCGCGGCGGTGTACGCGCCGTCCCCGACCGTGACAGGCGCCACAAACATATTGTCCGACCCGGTACGGCAGTGGGAGCCGATCGTGGTGTGGTGCTTGGCCACGCCGTCGTAGTTCACGAAGACGCTGGCGGCGCCGATGTTGGTGTGGTCGCCGATCGTCGCGTCGCCGACGTAGCTCAGGTGCGGGACCTTGGTGCCCTCGCCGATCGTGGCGTTCTTCATCTCCACGTACGTACCGGCCTTGGCCTTCGTGCCGAGCCTGGTGCCGGGCCGCAGATAGGCGTACGGGCCGACCGCCGCGCCCTCGCCGACCTCCGCCCCGTCGGCGACCGTGTTGTCCACGCGCGCCCCCGCACGGACGACGGTGTCCTTGAGTCGGGAGTTGGGGCCGACCTCGGCGTCCTCGGCGAGGTGCGTGGTGCCGAGCAGCTGGGTGCCCGGGTGAACGATCGCGTCCCGCTCGTAGGTGACGGTGGCGTCGATCAGCGTGGACGCCGGGTCCACGACGGTCACACCGGCCAGCATGGCCCGCTCCAGCAGCCGCTCGTTCAGCAGCCGCCGGGCCTCGGCCAGCTGGACCCGGTTGTTGATGCCGAGGATCTCGCGGTGGTCGCCGGCCACCGAGGCGCCGACCCGGTGCCCGGCCTCGCGCAGGATGGAGAGGACGTCGGTGAGGTACTCCTCGCCCTGGCTGTTGTCGGTGCGGACCTTGCCGAGGGCCTCGGCGAGCAGCCGGCCGTCGAAGGCGAAGACGCCGGAGTTGATCTCCCGGATCTCGCGCTGGGCGTCGGTGGCGTCCTTGTGCTCGACGATCTCGGTGACCGCGCCGTCGGCCGGGTCGCGGACGATGCGCCCGTAGCCGGTGGAGTCCGGGACCTCGGCGGTCAGCACGGTGACGGCGTTGGAGTCGGCCGTGTGGGTGGCGGCGAGCGCGACGAGCGTCTCGCCGGAGAGCAGCGGGGTGTCGCCGCAGACGACGATCACGGTGCCGTCGACGGTGCCGCCCAGCTCGTCGAGCCCGACGCGCACCGCGTTGCCGGTGCCCTTCTGCTCGGTCTGGTGGGCGGTCCGCAGCCGGTCGTCGACGGCGGTGAGGTGCGCGGTGACCTGCTCGCTGCCGTGGCCGACGACCACGACGAGGTGCTCGGGGTCCAGCTCGCGGGAGGCGGTGACGACATGTCCGACGAGCGAACGCCCGGAGATCTCGTGCAGGACCTTGGGGGTCTTCGACTTCATGCGGGTGCCTTCACCCGCTGCGAGGACGACGACGGCTGCCGGGCGTTCGGAGCTCACAGAAATGCCCTTCGGCTTCGGGTGGTGGACACCCGAAGGATACCGGGGGGCTGGTGAGCGGACATGGGTGAGGGCCCCGGCCTTGGAGGCCGGGGCCCTTGAGTCTGAGCTCCCCTGCCAGGATTCGAACCCGGACAAATGGCACCAAAAGCCACTGTGCTGCCGTTACACCACAGGGGATGGCAATGTGGCCGAATCGGACAACTCGCTAGCTGACCGAACGTGCGACACCCAACACTATGCCGTACCAAGTGCCTTCCACGCGACGATAAAGATCAGCGCTCTTGGTGACGTAGATGATCAGGCATCCGCGGTAGGTCTCGGCGGTGTTCCTGCGCGTGGTCTTGGGGTTGTGCTTCCGCTCCGCGTCGGTATGGCGAGGTTCTGGCTTTGGAAGATCCCGTACCCACAGCGAGATAGAGCTCTTCGAGCACCCCAGCTCCACCTGGATCTGGTCGTACGTCATGCCCTGGCTGCGCAGCTCTCGCGCCTTCTCCCGGAGGTCGTCCTTGGTGCGCGGGCGTTTCGTCCACTCCGGGGCCGGTTCGCCTTTGATCAGGCGGCCGAGGATGTCGTTGTTGTGGATGTGGAGGCGGTCCCTGATCTGCCGCAGGCTGAGGCCCTCCCGGCGCAAGGTGATGGCCTGCTCGCGCAGGTCTTCGAAGTTGGCGTACTTGCTCGTGATCTCCGTCATGTGACGAGCGTCGTCCGGAATGCGGACGTCCGGTGCGAAAGTCTGCTCGATTCACCATTTCAAGCGATAAGTGGTCGTTCTGACTCTGTTCGGCTGACGTACGTGCTGTCCAGGTCGCCCGAAAATGAGGTGCGGTCGCCCGTAGGGTGGACGGCATGACCGCAATGGGGGCAGACCGGGAAGCAGTGGGAGGGACCACCCGCGGCTACTGGTGGTGGGAGCGGCGGCGCAGTGTCGCCCTGGACGTGGGGCTCGGGCTCCTGTCGGCGCTGGAATGCGCGCTGGAGGGGGTGTCGTTCGCCGGGGACACCGGGTTGCCGGTGCCGGTGGGCGTGCTGTTCGGGCTGCTCGCGGGGTCGGTGCTGGTGCTGCGGCGGCGGTGGCCGATCGCGGTGGTGCTGGTGGCGATCGCGACCACGCCGGCCGAGATGGGCTTCCTGATGGGGCTGGTCGGCCTCTACACGCTGGCCTCCTCCGACGTGCCGCGCAGGATCACCGCGGTGCTCGCGGGGATGTCCTTCGCGGGGATGTTCATCGTCACCTATGTACGGCTGCGGCAGAGCGTCGCGGAGCAGGACGGCTTCGGGCCCGGTGACTGGTACGTACCGCTGATCTCGCTCTTCATGTCGCTGGGGCTCACCGCGCCGCCCGTGCTGTTCGGCCTCTACATCGGGGCCCGGCGGCGGCTGATGGAGAGCCTGCGGGAGCGTGCGGACTCGCTGGAGCGGGAGCTGTCGCTCCTCGCCGACCGGGCGGAGGAGCGGGCGGAGTGGGCGCGTACGGAGGAACGCCACCGGATCGCCCGCGAGATGCACGACGTGGTCGCCCACCGGGTCAGCCTGATGGTCGTGCATGCCGCCGCGCTCCAGGCCGTCGCGCCGAAGGACCCGGCGAAGGCGGTGCGGAACGCGGCGCTGGTCGGTGACATGGGCCGGCAGGCGCTGACGGAGCTGCGGGAGATGCTCGGGGTGCTGCGGGCCGGGGAGTCGGTGACGGCCCGGCCGGCCCAGGTGCCGCTGGCCTCGGTCGGTCGGGCGGCGGCGGCCGCGGCTGCCGCGGCGACGGAGGACGGGCCGCGGCTGCACGAAGTGGAGACCCTGGTGGGGGAGTCCAGGGCGGCGGGGATGACGGTGGAGCTGTCGGTGGACGGCGAGGCCCGCACGTATCCGCCCGAGGTCGAACAGACCGCGTACCGGGTGGTGCAGGAGGCGCTGACGAACGTCCACAAGCACGCGGCGGGTGCGAGAACGTGGGTCCGGCTGGCGCACCGGGAGGCGGAGGTCGCGATGCAGGTGGAGAACGGCCCGTCGGACGCGGCCACGGCGGACGCGGGGCTGCCGAGCGGGGGCAACGGCCTGGTCGGCATGCGGGAGCGGGTGCTGGGGCTCGGCGGGGTCTTCGTCTCGGGGCCGACGGACGCGGGCGGCTTCCGGGTGTCGGCGGTGCTGCCGACCCAGGTGGAGGCGGCCTGAGCCGCGGGGCCGGCGGGGTGTCGTGCGGGTTCGGGGCCTGCCCGGTCCCGGCGGGGTGTCGTGCGGTTCGGGGCTTGCCTGGTCGCGTGTGGTGTCGTGCGGAGCCGGGGCCCGGCCGGTCCTGAGGGGTACCGCAAGGGTTCGGGGCCTGCCCGGTCCCGGCGGGGTGTCGTGCGGTTCGGGGCTTGCCCGGTCGCGTGTGGTGTCGTGCGGAGCCGGGGCCCGGCGGGGCCCGAGGGGTGTCGTGCGGGTTCGGGCCCGGCCGGGCCCCGTGGGCTCAGCCCGGGGTGAGGCGTTCCGGCTGGATGCCGGTGACCAGGGTCGCCAGGGCCTGGTCGATGTCCGGGCCGAGGTACCAGTCGCCGGTGTGGTCGATGCTGTAGACGCGGCCTTCGACGTCGATGGCCAGGACCGCCTGGCCGTCCCCTTCCTCGCCCAGGGGACTGACCTCGGTCTCCAGCGCCCGGCCGAGGTCGCCGAGGGTGCGGGCGAGGTGGAGTCCGCTCAGCGGGTCGATGCGCACCGGGGCGGGTGCGATCTGGCGGCCCGGCGCGGACGCGGTGATGCGGAGTCCGCCGAATTCGGCCCAGGCCTCCACCGCCGCGGGGAAGACCGCGTGCTGGTGGCCTGCGGGCGAGGTGTGCGAGCGCAGTGCGTCGGCCCACTCCTCGGCCTGCCGGATGTCCCAGCGGCCGGGCTGCCAGCCCGCGGCGCGCAGGGCGGCGTCGACGGCGACGGGGAAGCGGGTGGAGGCGAGCCGGTCGCGTTCGGCAGGGCCCGTCTGTTCGGGCAGGTCGGTTCGGTCGCGCATCGGCGTGCGGTCAGCCCTTCTCGGCGGTGGTCGCCGCCCCGGTGGTCGTGAGGTCGACGGGACGTACGCCGAAGTGGGCGAGCATCGGCGCGCAGGAGCGGCACGGCGGCGCGTAGCTGCCGTGCATCGGGTCGCCGTCCTCACGGATGCGCCGTGCGGTGAGCCGCGAGTGCTTGAGGGCGCGCCGGGCCTCGCCGTTGGTCAGCGGCTTGCGCCGGGCGCGCTTGGAGCGGTTCGACTCCGCGGCGGTGAGCTGCCGGGAGAGCAGTATCGCCTCGGGGCAGCGGCCGGTGAAGCGTTCGCGCCGGCTGCTGGGGAGGGTGTCGAGGAAGTCCTGGACGAGCGGGTGCAGCACGGGGGGCTGGTCGCCCTTGCCCGCGGTGCAGGTCAGTGTCTCGCCGCGTACGGACAGCGCCGCCGCGACCGCGGGCAGGATGCCGTCGCGGCGTTGGTGCAGACGGGGTGTGCGGTCGGCGTCGGTGCTGCTCCAGCTGAGGCGCGGATCCCCGGATGTGACTGATTGTGCAGTGTGCATGGTGCTTTCCCTCCCGTGCCCGCAGCGGTAGCTGCGCGATGTGCACGCCCCCGAGTTGCGGTGACAGCCTGCCAAATGTCCCGGCTGGTGGGGAAGCTGGGGCGGTGAAACGTGTCTCCGTGTCGCCGGGGCGCGGCGGCGGCATCGCTTGTCCGTCACGTGGGTGTGACGGTTCGTGACGGATGCGGAGGGGAGGCGTAGGACAGGTCACATGGGCGAGACCCGCCCTTGCGCCACCGCATAGGCTGTGCCCGGACCGTCCCCCTCGGGCAGGCCGGTCCTCACCAGCCAGACGCAGCAGGGGGCAACCGCCATGACGACAGGTCGGCTCGGGCAGCAAGCCGCGCCACCGAACGCGGCCTACGCCGGGCAGCTCGTGCATTTCCCGGACCCGGTCCGGGCGTCCCGCCATCCCGGCGGTGTGCGTATGGACGAGAACGGCAGCCCGGACTTCGCGCCGTACGCGCGCGCCGCCGCCGAGATCGCCGAGCCGCCGCAGGGCTTCGGGGTCGACGAGCTCCGACTCACCGACTACGTCTCGGCCAACGCGGCACTGGCGGCCAGCGGCCACGAGCTGTGGGACACGATTCCGGCGGTCGCCACTCCGCACGGCTGGACGTGGCACCACGTGCCCGGCGGCCGGCGCATGGAGTTGATCCCGGTCGAGGTGAAGGCACTGCTCAGGCACCACGGCGGCCTGGCCACCACGGCGGTCGACCACAACAAGCGGGGCACCCGCCCGTTGCAGGAGACCCGGCCCGCGCACTTCCGGCTGCCGAAGGGCGCCGTGTCGGTGAGCGAGGCACAGGTGCTGAACGTCGAGGAGGACCTCGGCTACCGGCTGCCGGGCGCCTACCGCTCGTTCCTCAAGGCGGCGGGCGGTTCGGCGCCGGTCGGCGCGGCGCTCGACGCGGAGCTGGGGCTGCTGGTCGACCAGCCGTTCTTCACGGTGCGCGAGCAGGCCGCCGCGAACGACCTGGTGTACGTCAACAAGTGCCTGCGCGACCACCTCACCAAGGACTTCCTGGGCGTCGGCTTCGTCCAGGGCGGCCTCATCGCGGTGAAGGTGAAGGGCAACGGTGTCGGCTCGGTCTGGTTCTGCGCCTACGACGACGCCCGGGACCAGGACGGCTGGACCGTGCAGGAGCGGGTGGACCGGCTGCTGCTGCCGTGCGGCAGTGACTTCGACGCCTTCCTGCAGCGTCTGGCGGGCAATCCGCCGGAGCTGGAGACCGTGGCGAACCTGATGGTGGACGGCGGCTTCGCGCGGGCCGTCCCGGTGGAGGGGTGAGCGCGATGGTGACCTTTGCGCAGGCGCAGGAGCGCGCGGACGAGTGGATCAACGGCGACGTGCCCGCGTACCAGCACCGCGAGGTGCGGGTACGGGAGTTCGAGCTGGGCTTCGTGGTGTGGGGCGAGGACCGGGCCGAGGGCCCGGTCTCGGACGGCGGCAAGCAGCGGCTGGTGATCGCCCGGGACAGCGGTGAGGCCACCCTGTGGCCGGGGCTGCCGGTGGGCGAGGTGATCCGGCGGTACGAGGAGGAGTACGGCGCGCAGGCGACGGCCGTGGCCGCTCCGGAGCCGCCGCAGCGCATCGACCTCAATCAGACGTCGTTCCTGTTGAGCCCCCCGGAGTGGCTCCAGGAAGCGGCGGACAAGCTGGGCATCCCGGACCGCCGGGGGGACCGCGACCAGGACCGTAACCGGGACCAGGGCCGTAACGGCGACCAGGACCGGGGCCAGGACCGGGACGCCGCGTCGCCGGATTCGCCCGGTGGGCAGGTCGCGTACGAGCCCACGGCCAACGATGGTGTCCCGGCATCCCCACCGAATGTGCCCGCCGGGTCCACCCCCTGGGCCGGTACGGACACGAACGCGGGTTCCGACGACAAGGCCGTGCCGCTGCCGGCCACGGTGTTCGCGCCGCCGCTCTCGGGTTCCGACGACGACGGCACCCCGCCGCCGATCGTGCCGGCCGATGCGCCGACCGCCCTGATGTCGGGCGGCAGCCAGCTGCCCCGGACCGCGGTCGTGCCGGGTCTGGACCCGCAGGCAGGCCCCCCGGGCGTTCCCCCGGGTGCTCCGGGGCCGGGTGCTCCGGGCCAAGGTGCCTCGGGCCAGGGTGCTCCGGGGCCGGGTGCCGGTGACATCGCCGATGCGACCACCAGCAAGGCCGCCGTGCCGCCGCGTGGTGCGCGTGGTGGCGGTCCGTCGACGCCACCGCCGCCCGGTGCCCCCGGAACCCCGGGCGCCAGGCCGGGGCCGCCCGTGCCGTCGCCGTCGGGTCCGGGCGCGCCCGGCGCCCCGGCGGGCGGGTACCTGCCGACTCAGCTCGCCCCTCAGACGGGTCCGCCCGGTCCGCCCGGTCCGCCCGGTGCTCCTGGTGCCCCGGTGCCTCCGCCTAGCGCTCCTGGTGCGCCTGGTGCTCCGGTGCCTCCGCCTCCGCCGCCGGGTTCGACGCCGCCGCCCGGTGGTGGGATGCACCATGCCGCGACGATGCTGGCCGATCCGAGCATGGGTGGCCCGGGTGGGATTCAGCGGCCCGGTCCGCCCGGTCCGCCCGGTCCGCCTGGTCCGCCCGGTGCGCCGGTGCCTCCGCCTAGCGCTCCGGGTGCGCCTGGTGCTCCGGTGCCTCCGCCTCCGCCGCCGGGTTCGACGCCGCCGCCCGGTGGTGGGATGCACCATGCCGCGACGATGCTGGCCGA